>SMVS01000068.1 GCA_004357435.1 Nitrospina sp.
ATCTCCTACACCAACACCGCGCGCGGCGGCAAAGGCTCCTGCGGACGTTATCTGGCAGTGACCGGCGACCGGATTCACTTGCACGACGGGCCCGTCAAAAAAGAGATCCCGATATCATCGCTCTGGAACATTAAGGACGCCCAAGCCGCACCCAAGCCGCCCCCGGCAACCCCGTTCGACTGGCAGCATTTTTTTGGCGGCAAACCGCCCGCCACCGACCCAGTCAAGTTGCAGTACACGGTGCCGCTTTATCCGGAGGGCGCGGCGGAAATTCAGGAGTCTGCCATGCAACCCATGGTGCTCGACCAGATTTTCCATTACATGGAAGAAGACGACAGCATGCCGGACAAACTGGAGAAGATAGAAAACGTGTTGATCCACACTTTCGATGCCGTCATCGCCGGTTGCATCGACTGCACCCAAAAACGCGAGTACACGGTGCTGTACGGCGACCCCGAATTCGCCGTGAAGAACGCCCAGCAGTTGTGGAACTTCGCCGCGTCGCGCGATCAGTTGGAAGGCGTGCGCAATGTTAAATTTTTAAATGAAGCTGAGCATGTGGATGAAGCGTACCAGAAGACCTACGACATGATCTTCAAATGGATTCCGTTTTTCTATCACCCCGACCGCGAAATCTGCGAGAAGATATTAAAATCCACGGCGCAGGCGCTCAAGCCCGGCGGCATCCTGTTTCTGCAAGGCCCGGCGCCCCTGCGCGGCCTGTTCGATCATTACCAGCTCCATTGCCGGAACAGCGACCCCGTGGTCGACATGCCGTTCTTCCAGCAACACCTCAAACTGTGCCCCGACAACCAATTGAACCCGCAAATCTCCGTCTTCCTCGCCGAAAAGAAATAAGCCCCCCACCCAAACCAGGCTACTTGACCTCTTCGCCCAATTAGGGTTTAATTCCGGCTATCCGAACATCTCAATTAGGGGCGCCTCATGAGAATCCGGCATCTGGTTGTTTTCTGTATTTGTGTTCTGCTTTAAGCACCCGGCAGGAATTGACGGTTATCTGACAAAGATTTTTGAAGAAGAAACCCTATTGTGGACAGACGACGAGTCATAACACTTGGTTTGGAAAAGCGGACGTTAGATCGCGCTAATCGTTAGCCCGCAAACGACCAAAGCGGACATTTTAGGGAGAAGCCCGTTTAAAAAAGTTCAAGGATTGAAAGTTTCCTCGCAAAAAGACTTTATTCACAGGAGGATGGATAGATGTTACAATCTGGGCCAAATCCAGACAAAATTTTAGGTCTCAAAAGACGGTTTACTCAATCAAGAGTAAATTTCAAAGAATTTTAATGCTCATATGGGAAATCCCGGTTTTGATCTCAAAAGATGGTTCGCTTAATCAGGACGATTTTCGGTAAGTCTCAATATTTATATGGGAAATCTCAGGTAAAACGAATCGAGTAAAGTTTTGTTTTGTGATTATGATTTTCATATTGCGGATAAGTCTTTATTTCAATGGAGTTAATTCGGTTTTGAAGGAAATCAATGGTTGCCTTGAATTATAAAAAAATTCAGGAGTTTTGGGATCAGGCGAAACCGTCCTCTTTGAGTCCCTACATGATGGAAGGATACGGCTTTCCGGAAAGCGCTTCCAAATATCGTTTTAAAGCGGAGGCGAAAATTTTAAAACGTCTTCTAGAATCCGTCGACCGCAATGGAACCGTCTTAGATTTAGGCGGCGGAGTTGGGTTGTGGACGTCCTTTTTTGCCGAGCGCTTTCGCCATGTAATCACCGTCGAAGCAAGCCAGAGATTTTATAAAGCGTTAGCGGCAAGGCGCTCGTTGCATCCAAATATACAAATCTTTCAACAGGACGTTCGCTCGTTTGTACCACAAACGCCTATCAGCCTGGCGTTTTCGGGGGGGCTTCTTATGTATCTAAACGACGAGGATATTCGGAATTTACTTAAAAGATTGCGAGGGGATTTAAAACCCGGCGGAATAATGGTTTGCAGGGAAACGACGATTCGAAATGGAGCCGTGATTCGACAGGGGAATTATCAAGCCGTTTACCGTTCGGTTTCTGTTTATAAAAAAATATTCGAAGAAGCAGGGTTTCAAGTTTTAAAAATAGAAAAAAATTCCCCTTATGTTCTTTTGGAAATGGGGATTCAGTTTCTCGAGAAATTGAAAGAAACGATTCCATATCCTAAGCGATGGATTTCAATTCTGGGTCCTTGCGTTTATTTCGGCTTGCGTTTGTCTAACCGTTGGATTGTGAAAATGCCTCGATGGTTGGGCATGGAGTATCCCGAATTGCAAAACCATTTCTTCGCGATTAGGCCTTATTAATTAAAAAGAGATAAACGATGTTTAAAGTATTTGGAGTTCATATCTATAAAAATTGCGCCAATTTTATATCCCTTCTTGGGATGGCTCCCGTGTGCCTTCTTTTCTACGATGGAGGCTTCCAATTTATCGTTCCTTTCATCATCTATAATAACATCATGGATGATTTAGACGGGATGATCGCCAAAAAACTCGGTATTAGAAACCAATTCGGAGCCAATGTAGATAATATCTGCGACGCAGTCGCGCATTCTGCCATCGTGATTGCCGTTGGGACGCATTTTGGAGGAGTTTTGATTGTATTCAGTCTCGTCGCCGCTTTCAGCATCGTACTGAGAACCGCCAACCGGATCGAGCCTAACTCAATTGCCGGTGAAGGGAGTCAAACCAACGAATTGCTTCGCCACGCCATGTTCATTCTTTTAATCGGAGAAATGGTTGAATTAAATGTTGTTCCGGTTTTGGCTGTAATATTTTTAATGAATTCCATATCCATGTTATTGCCCACCCGTCTTCCCTTTATGTTTGCCCATTACGCTAAGACTCCTGCCTCCATGGCCTGGTTTAATATTTCATTAATGCTCGCATATTGGGTTCAACCTCTTACCTATTTAATCGGAGCCGCGTTTTTCATGACGTATATTTACTCTTTTTCAAAGGCGCTCATTGACATGGCGGTGAAAGAGCGGGTCCTCTCTTAATTAATTTTTCCATAATTAAATGACTAAACAATAAATAGGTTAATCTTTACCTATCCACTCAAGATGGTCCTCATTTTTTCATCAGACCACCCAAATCTTTTCTGGCCAAATTTATAAGCCATTGCCAATTGGTCAGGGGCTCTAAGGTTATCATCTGCGTTGATCAAAAAATCATTGTTGAGCCGGTTAATCTCAGATATAGGTAAATGTCCGCTTTTGGCCGGTTCCTGCCGATCGAGGCCATTAGGCGAACGTCTGCTTTGGGTGAGTGATAACGCTTATTGTGGAAAAGTGACGTTAGCTACCAGGAGTTATAGAGCATGCTGCTACAATTGAATGCTGAATCAGCGGCACGTGTGATATCCCCTCATTAACCTCATGCCCCGGAGGGGTACTGGCCCCTTGCAGAGGGGCCAACAAACTGAATTTTTAAATCATGCCCAACAATTGTTGGACACAAGAAAAGGTATAGACCCATCTGCCAGCGGCGGCTCGCCGCTACATCATGACTTCGGGAGCGAGTTCGCGTTCGGTTTTGGGTTGGTTTTTAACGTACAACTGCGGCAGGTCGTTGGTGCCGAAGTGGGTGATGTAGAGGTACACGTGTTCCCGCGAGTTGGCGCGCAGGGCCCAGGGATCAAAATCGTCCCGGTAAAAACTCTCGTACCGTTTCATGGCTTCCGGAATGGTGAGGCCGGATTCGGGGGTGTAGTAATAATCGAGCGCCAAGTCGTGGTCGGGGTTGGTCTGCACTTCGATTTTGGTTTCCTCCATCATGTCCCACACCGGGGCATGTTTGTAGAGGACGAAAAAGTACATTTCCACCGAGTGAATAATATCCTGGTTGGCCATCAGGAACCGCCGCGTGTCTTCGGCCTCCGCCTCGGTTTCACTGGGGAACCCGAAGAACCCCATGACGTGACTCCAGATGCCGACCCGCTTGGCTTCCTGGAGATTTTTGATGGCGACCTCGATGTTGGTGTCCTTCTTGATCAGTTTGATGATGCGTTCGTTGGCCGATTCCAAGCCAAAGTACAGGGACCGGCATCCCGATTTCGCCGCCATGTCCCACAATTCCGGTTCGACCAGCAACGACTCGAACCGAATCAAGGTCGTCCAGTAGATATCGAGGTTGGCCTCGATCATCATCGGCGGCAGTTTGGCAAACAACGCCGGCGGAAATGATTCGTCGGTGAATAAAAAATGTTTATTTTTGTATTTGGCTTTCAGCTCGGCGAGTTCCTGAATAATCTGCTCGGCGTGCTTGGCCCGGAACTGGTCGATGTAGCCGGCACCGTGATCGCAGAAGGTGCATTTCCCCCAGTAGCATCCGCGTGTGCCGAGGTAAGGCAGGATCAATTCCGGCACAAAATATTTATCGAGCGGCAGACCATCGAAATCGGGCACCGGCAATTCGTTGACCTGTTCGGTGTACAGTTTGTCGTTGACCCGCACCGTGCCGGTGTCATCCATCCAGATCAGGTTGGACACTTCGGACAACGAATCTCCGCGGTCGAGGGTCTCGACCAGATTGACGAGGGATTGCTCGCCCTCATAGCAAATCTGCGAGTGAAACGCCCGCTCGAAGAATTTTTTGTTCTTGCTGATTTCGTCTTTGAGACGCGTGGTGATGTTGCCGCCCACGGTGATGTGGATGTCGGGATATTTTTCACGGATCATCTGGCAGAACGTCATGCCCGACATGAACTGCACCGGGGTGCCGATTGAAATGCCGACGACGTCCGGCTGATCCGCATCGATCGCCGGGAACACCAACTGCCGGCACAGGTCTATATATATATTGACGTCCTCATCCTTGGGCGCGTTGAATAAATCCTCGGACACCCAGGGCCGATACAAGTTCAGGTTGCTTTCAACCGGGTAGAAATTGATGTCGGCGGGGTAATAGGAAATGGAAATGTATTCCATGACTTCACGGAACGAATTCAACGCCCATTCGAGTTTGTCCACTTCATAGAATTCCTGGGAGCGGACGATTTCCTTGGCGCGCCGCACTTTCTCGATATGGTGCTCCAGATCGGCCTCGGTGTAATGCTCCAACAATTCCTGGTACTGCTTTTCCTCATCGGTCAACCCCGAACCTTTGGCCCGGAGCGCGTTCAACCGCCTCTCGATGCGGCCTTTCACGAACTCGATAAATTCGCGGGTGAAGTAATGGTCGAACGCTTCAACGCTGATATCCTTCTGCACCACCTCAATGCCGTTTTGCCTCAACACCGCGGTGAGGCTGGGCAGGGACAGGTAGGGCGCCGTCGGCACCCATTCCGGAGGGAACAGCAACATGACCTTTTTCATGCACAACCTCTATAACGTAAAACTTCCCATGGCATCAGGACCGCGTACCACGAGGGAGTTCAATTTGTAGCGGAACGGTGGCCAACCCGTCCTTAATGTAATCCGTCATTGCGCACCATGTTATCATAAATTTTGCGACGAAGCCTGCCAGCCGGAGCCCAGCATCATTTTATTTTTAGAGGATTAGCGAACGGTCCCGCGCCGGTAAAGTTGCAGAGTCCCCCTTGATATCACCAGAATTCCCGCAGGATTCAGGGGGAATTATGATAGGATATTGCCATCTCAAAAGAATTTTGTGATAAGGGTTTAAGGTCCTGAATCAGGGTCTTTTCAGACAACACTATCAGGGGCAACCCCCTCAAGGATAAAAACTAAAAGTCATAACGGAGAAAAACAAACACCATGTCAGGACTAGAGACCACCTCAGAAATTAAAGCCAAGATCATACTGGATGAAGCAAATTTGACATTCTGTGAAACCTCCCAACGTGAAGACGAGCCGGGCGATCGTAAGCTGGAGGGATCGGGTTGGGATGATGGAAAGATGGACGGTGAGTACGACGAGGAGGACTTCACCCGCATCCTGGAACTGCAATTGGAAGCCGCCAAGATTTGTGACACCAACCCGAAGCTGGAAGAAAAATCCGCCGACCTGTTTCAAAAGGTGACGGCGGATAATGGCGATGAAATTCTCAAGGAAGTGATGGCCGACGCGGACATCCGCAATCTGGGCCGCATCAGTGTCACCGTATTTCTGCTGAGGTACCCCACCTTGCAGTCTTTCGTCAACAAGGGACACCCGTTGGTCCTGGCCACCGATGAGTACATGCTGGAAAACAACGACTCCCAGAACTGGCACGACTATAAAAACATAGCCCATGAAATGGGTTGCGATCCCGCAGAGTGACCCCAACCGATCGCACCTGGGTAAATAAGGGAAAGGCCACGCCTTTCAGAATAGAACATGTCATTACGCTACAAACTTAGCAAGGAGCGGTTCAAAGGCAAGAAACTGCCTCCTAAAATTGTGACCAACGAGGACCACATCTCGCTCGACCAACGGGGCGACCACTCCTCGACGGATAAAAAAAATCCGCTCAGCCTCGACAAAATCACCGCCACCCTCAGCAAGCCTCTTGAGGATAATGACATTTCGCGGCGGGGCCTGCTGGGTAGCTTGGACAAGCTCAAAAAATACGCCGAGGAGTCCGACGCTAAAGACAGACAAAAACTCAAAAGAAAAAAAATCCGTCTCAAGGATCGCGAAGAGGAAGAAGAAACCTCTGATGCCGAAGAAGAACCAGGTGAAGCGGAAGCGGTGGAACCCTCCTCTGATGAACCCACCTCTGATGAACCCGCTCCCAAAAAAGGTTTTTTCAAGCGCCTGTTGCACCGGTTTTATCCACCGCTGGAAGAACCAGTGAGCCCACCGCCGAAACCCGCGCCGGTAGCCACGGATTCCTCCGCCGTAGAAGAAGCTGAGGAGTCCCTCCCGGTGGAGGAAGAGACCGAGGAGCGGGTGGAAGAAGATGTTGAAATGAACCGGCGCAACCTGATTCGCCAGGGGGTCCATTTATTCGCCAAGCCGACCATCGATTCGATCCAGGGAAAAATCGACCGCGTCAACGAAACGATTAACAAAATCACCCGGCGGGTACCGCTGTTACGTCCGCCCGGCGCCATTTCCGAGCGGGCTTTTTTGCAGGCTTGTACGCGTTGCGACAAATGCATCATAGCCTGCCCCAAAGACGCGATTTTGAAGGTCCCGAAAAAGATGGGGTTTTTGATCATGGACACGCCGTACATCGACCCGGTGAAAGTGCCGTGCGTGATGTGT
This sequence comes from Nitrospina sp., assembly GCA_004357435.1. Classification (GTDB taxonomy): domain Bacteria; phylum Nitrospinota; class Nitrospinia; order Nitrospinales; family Nitrospinaceae; genus SMVS01. Next base: position 7,161 of record SMVS01000068.1, read on the forward strand.
ACCGACCTGCCGTGCATTTCGGCCTGCCCCGACAGCGCTCTTCTGCCCGTGCCCGGCGGCGTTTCCGAGGTTGCGATGGGTTACGCGATCATGGACAAGAAAAAATGCCAGGCCTACGGCGACACCTTTTGCCAGCAGTGCATCATCGATTGCCCCATTCCCGGCGCCATCACTCAGAAAAATGAACGACCCATATTCCACAAAGATGTTTGTACCGGATGCGGCGTATGCGTGCGCTCCTGCGGCACGGTGAACATTCCGGTCGCCATCAAAATCAAACCGCAAATGGTGATCGAAGCACAATTGCGCAAAAAAGCCATGGCGGAAAAACAGGCCGAGATCGAAGCCCAACGAAAAGCGGAGGCGCAAGCCGAGGCCCTGGCCGCTCAGGAAAATTCGCCGGACGCGGAGTCCTCACAGGATGCGGAGTCCTCGCCGGACGCAGAGTCCTCGCCGGACTCCGTCCCCTCGACAGAGACAATTTCTCCCGATGCGGAATAGCACTCCTCTTTATAAAATAACTCCTTGCAACTCCCCGTTAATTTGATTAAGTTATTGGGTCATTTTGCCTGCATTTAATTTCCAAGACTTTTAAGCCCATGACCCCCTCATTTCAAAGAACCCACACCTGCGGAGAATTGTCGGACAACCAGGTGGGTGATACCGTAACCCTTTGCGGCTGGGTGCACACCCGGCGCGACCACGGCGGTTTGATCTTCATCGATTTGTGGGACAAGTTCGGCCTAACGCAAGTGGTGCTCAACCCACAGATCGACAAACTGGCGCATCAGGAGGCACAGGCCCTGCGCGGCAACTTTGTGATCGCCGTGACCGGCAAAGTCCGCCCCCGGCCCGCAGGCATGGTCAATGCCAAGCTTAAAACCGGAGCCATCGAGGTTTACATCGATGACATGGAAATCCTCAATAAGTCCGAAACGCCGCCGTTCCCGGGATGGGATGAAACGGAAATCTCAGAAGTCCTGCGCCTCAAATACCGCTACCTCGATTTGCGCAGTGACGTCCTGCAACGCAATTTGAAATTGCGGTACGACATCACGCGCACCGTGCGCAACTTTCTCCACGGGGAAAAGTTCATCGAAGTGGAAACCCCCATGCTCACCAAAAGCACGCCGGAAGGCGCGCGCGATTATCTGGTGCCCAGCCGGTTGAACCCGGAAAAGTTTTATGCCCTGCCGCAATCGCCGCAGTTGTTCAAGCAAATCCTGATGATTTCCGGCATGGACCGTTATTTTCAGATCGTCAAATGTTTCCGCGATGAAGATTTGCGTAATGACCGTCAGCCGGAGTTCACGCAAATTGATATGGAGTTGTCCTTCATCGACGAGCCTGCCCTGTTCAAGCTGGTGGAAGGCATGATAGCGGCCATCTACAAAGAATCTCTGGGGATCACCATTGAAACCCCCTTCGCCATTCTTAAATACCAGGAAGCCCTGGACCGGTTCGGCTCCGACAAGCCGGATATGCGGTTCGACCTGGAGCTGATCGACCTGAGCGAGGTCGTGGCGGGAACCGATTTCAAGGTGTTCGATCAAGCGCTCAAAAACGGCGGCCAGGTCAAGGCCCTCAATGTTAAAAAAAGCACCGACGTTTTGTCGCGCAAGATCCTCGACGATTTAACGGAAGTGGCCAAAACCTACGGCGCTAAAGGTATGGCCTGGATCAAGGTCAACACCAACGGCCTGCAGTCGCCCATCATCAAATTCTTCAAGCCGGAAATGTTGGACGCGCTGATCGCAAAAGTGGGCGGTGAAGTTGGCGACACCATCGTTTTTGCCGCCGACAAACCTAAGATCGTGGCCGACTCGCTGGCCAATGTCCGGCTCGCCATCGCCAAATTGATGAATCTGATCGACCCCAAAAAAATCTGCCTGACGTGGATCACCGAGTTCCCCCTGGTCGAGTATGATGAAACGGAAAAGCGTTACACCGCCATGCATCATCCTTTCACCTCACCTCTGGCAGAGGACTTGGACAAATTCGAGAGCGACCCGGCAGGCATGCGGGCACGGGCTTACGACCTGGTGCTGAACGGCAACGAAATTGGCGGCGGCAGTATTCGTATTCACCAGAGCGATGTTCAGCAGAAAATGTTCGGTCTGCTGGGTATCGATGAAAAAGAAGCCCATGAGAAATTTGGATTCTTACTCGACGCCCTGCAATATGGCGCGCCTCCCCACGGCGGCATCGCTTTCGGATTGGACCGCATCGCCATGTTGCTCGCCGGGGCCGATTCGATTCGTGACGTCATCGCGTTTCCCAAAACCCAAAAGGCCTCCTGCCTCATGACCCAGGCTCCGTCCGACATCGACCCCAAACAACTCAAGGAACTGAAACTTAAATTCGATTTATCCTGACCAGGTTGCACCTGGAGGCCAAGGGTCCAAACTCTTCCTTGCGCTCAATATTTATTGGGCATAATTCAAAAGGTTAGCCAGTTGCGTCCCCTGCTAAGGGGCCGGGCAACGCCCGGAGCAAAATGGTCACACTCTGCAGGCATTCAACAATTACGGGGCATAACAACGGGTGCCTGTTTGTCATCCTGAACGTAGTGAAGGATCTCTGTGTTCTCTGTGGTGAACCGGATCATCCTTCGACAGGTTCAGGGTGACAGCTATCCGTGTTTATCTGTGTTCATCTATGGCTAATTTAATCTTTTCGTTCGCCCCGCGCGGCTACTAGCCGTAAGGGCGGCAAACGGAGCGGGCCTGTCTAAAATTCAGCTTTAATATTCGGGCGACTTCACTTAATCTGAATCAACGATTCATGGCAGTCCGATTGGTCTTCCGCAAATTTCTCCGGAGAAGAAAAATATGTTTCACCTCATGACCCGAGTTTCAGCTTGCCTGCTGGCGTTGTTGTGGCTCTCGGCCTGCTATGTCGAGCACAGACATCGACCGGTCTTCCATCAGGGTCCACCTCACTATGGCATCCATAAAGAAAAGAAAGAGAACCGGGAGCATCATCGGGAAATTTGGAAAGAACAAAAAGAACGCCAAAAGGAAGATGCGAAATTCCAGCGCGAACAGGCAAAGGAAGAGCGGAAATTCCAGCACGAGCAGGATAAGCGTGAGAGAGAACGGGCAAGAGAAGACGCCAAAGTCGAGCGTGAAATGAAAAAGGAAGAAAGAAAACTGGCGAGGGAAGAGAAAAAGGGGAAAGGAAAATCAAAAAGAGAGCTCGGCCAAGACAAGCCAGGCAAAATGAAGAAGCAAAAAGGTGAAAACAAGGGCGGGGATGGGTCAGAGGAACAGATGGAAGAACAAGAGGAATCCGGGGAACAACACAAGGACCGGGGACGGGGCCGATTTAATTAACAGCGGAGTACCTCCGCAGGTGAATCGTCATGGCCCGGACTGGCGCCCAACAATCACGGGACAATACTCCCAAGTTGAGCCATTCGCCCCCCGCATTGAAAGATTTTTAAATCGAGTCCAGCGGCACGCTGGCGGCGAGCGGCCAGGTTGCACCTGGAGGCAACCGGGCAAGGCCCGGAGAAAAAGAGGTCAAACTCTATCTCGCGCTCAATAATTATTGGGCATGCAACTCGGGGCCAGCCATTCGCCCCCGCGGCGAGCGGCCGAAGTAGACCTGTAAGCCGGGTTCTGTCCCTCCGAGGAGGCGGCAGTCATCAATCTAGGCCTGACGTTGCCGACAGGCTCAAGCAATCAACCCGAAAGCATCGGGCGGGCCGCCCTCAAGCACTTTTCTATTTGATCTTGCTCCGGGTAGGGTTTACCAAGCTACCATCGTCGCCGACGGTACTGGTGGGCTCTTACCCCACCTTTTCACCTTTGCCGCCAAAGCAGGAAACCCGCTTCGGGTAGGCTGTGTCTTTTC
>SMVS01000069.1 GCA_004357435.1 Nitrospina sp.
ACCTGGCTTTTCACCGGGTAAATTGATATGGGTGAGAACGCCAAATCCTAATTCAAGAGCATATTTGGCCAGATTGTCTACTCCCAACCGATGCCCCAGGGAATAAAAGAACACATCGCAGGATTGGACGATGGCATCATGGAGATTGACATAACCGTGCCCGCCCCGCCGCCAGCACCGGTAGATGCCACGTCCTAACCGGTAATGCCCAGGACAAAAAATGGTGGTTTCCGGGGTGATGAGTTTTTCCTCAAGGCCGGCAAACGCTGTGACAATTTTATAAGTGGATGCCGGCGGGTATTGCCCGTCAATCGCCTTATTCTGCAACGGATGCATCTCATCAAAAATCAACTTTCGCCAGTTCTCGACAGAAATACCGGATGCAAATAAATTAGGATCAAAGGAAGGTTTGCTGGTGATCGCCAGAATTTCTCCCGTCTGAGCTTTGATCACTACAGCCGATCCATTAATGGGCTTCTCCGCGGTGCCGGTCATCAATTGTTCGACTACTTGTTGAATTCGGAGGTCGAGGGTGAGAACCAATTCGTTGCCGCTTTGCGGAGGGAGCTTCCGAAGGGTTTGAAGTTCCCGTCCCGCCACATCGACTTCCACTTCCTTGTAGCCCTTTTTACCTTTTAAATCGGCTTCATAAAGATACTCCATGCCCTTCTTGCCGACCAGATCCCCCAATCGGTAACCGGCCCCGCGGACAGCATTGAGTTTGTCTTCTGATATTTCGCCAAGATAACCCAGGACATGCGAACTCAGATCCCCATAAATATAGTTTCTGAGGGGCTCGACTTTCAGTTGCACCCCCGGCAACAAACGATTATTTTCCTCGATGCCGGCAACCTGCTCCCGGGTGATATCGGCCTGGACGAGCACGTTCACAAAAGGTGGTGCCCGGCTGATATCTTTCAAAACTTTAGAGGTGTCAAATTCAATATGATTGAGCAGTTCCTCCAAAGTACCATTCAAATCCGGAGCATCCTCCGGAGTGATGTAGACGTTGAAGGAAGGCCGAATCGTCACCAGAGTTTCACCGTTCCGATCACTGATTTTCCCGCGATAAGACGGTAAGGAAATAAAACGGACACGGTTGTTTTCGGAAAGCCCCATAAAGCTTTCACCCTTCAGGATCTGCAAATACCAGACACGCATCCATAAAATCAAAAAGCAGAAAATCACCAGAATGACAAAAATCTTCATCTTTTTACGGACGCTCTCTGAAACGTCGGGAGTGTATAAATGGATGCTCAAAGGGATGATTTCTCCATTTTTGAAAATCTGCGGATCAGCCAGTTTTTATTTTTGTTCATAAAATAAAATAAGACCGGGCCTATGAGCGCGTTATAAATTGCAAAGATAAGAAGGTTTGAAAACAGGGCGCCCCAAGGCGTTTCGGATTTAAATAAAATCAAAGAGGCCACGTGATACAGCAGTCCGTCAATAATTGACGAGACAAATAAAAAAGCGGCAATGGGGACAAAGCCTTCAACGACCAATTTGCTTTTCAGGGTGGCAAACGTAAATCCTATCAGACTCTTGGACAAGGTGTTGATTCCGAGTATTCCTCCCGACAAACAATCCTGGACAAAGCCCAATCCAAACCCCATGGCGATTCCGCCGTTCTCCTTCAAAAGGGTCGCGCAATAGACTGTCAAAATTAAAGCCAGGTCGGGAGTGATGCCGCCGAAGGAAAACAAACCCAACAGCGTGGTTTGGAGGGAAAAAATCAGAACCAGGTATACAAATAAAATTAAAACTAACATGGCGGGCCTTCTTCAGGACAATAGAACCAGAACCTCTTCCAACCGGGTCAAATCTGCGCTGGGAACCACGGTAATCTCCTGAAACAATCCCTGGGTGGCTTTGGTCACTTCCGACACGGTCCCCAACTTCAAACCTTTTGGATAGATTTTTCCCAACCCCGACGACAACACTTCGTCGCCGATCTCAACCTGAGCGGTGATGGGAACATATTTCATAAAGCAATGATTTGAGCCGGCCCCGACCACCACTCCCGAAACTCTTGAATTCTGGAAAAGAGCGTCCACCGCACTGCGGTTGTCAATGATGAGAAGAACTTTGGAAGTATTTCTGCCTGCCTGAATCACATGCCCCACGATTCCGCCCTGCGTGACCACGGCGATGTTCTCCTCGACTCCATCCTGCGTGCCTTTATCGATAAAGACCATTTTACCCCACTGCGTGGCGTCGCGGCCAATGATTCTGGAAATAATGCCCTTCAGTTCCTGCTGTTCTTGATAGTTGCTCAGCGACCCCACTCGCGTGAGCAGGAGAATTTTTTCCCGCAAATCATGGTTTTGCTTGAGCAACCTTTCTACTCGGCGCTCAAGATTTTTATTTTCCTTAGAGGTGTTCACCAATTTAAAGTAATGGTCCACCGTTTCGGAAATGGATTGTACTGTGTTCGTGAACAGGTTCTGGACGGGCGAGACCACCCAAAGGAGCGCGGTCTCGAAAAAGAAGGGGGTTTGCGATCGCTTGACATTCAGAGTCATCAAAGCAAAGGAGACCACAAAAATCGAGAGGAGTATGATTATATTTTTACGATCCTTGAATCCCCTTTTCCACACTTTTAAAAGGTAACTTTTTTGAGTAGTTTGTGGTTGGACAAAAGTTTTCCGGCTCCCAGAGCAACGGCGGAAAGCGGGTCTTCCGCCAACGTAATCGGCAAACCGGTTGCCTCCCTCAACAATATATCCAGACCCTTAATTAAAGAGCCGCCGCCAGTGACGACCACCCCTTTATCAACGATATCCGCCGCCAACTCCGGCGGAGTTCTCTCTAAAGCGATTTTAACCGTTTCCACAATGGTGCTGAATGTTTCCTGAAGGGCTTCCCGGACTTCCTCATCTGAGAGGACCAGGGTCTTGGGGATTCCCGCTACCAGGTCCCGCCCTTTAATTTCCATGGTCACCCTTTGGTCCAGCGGGTAAGCCGTTCCGATCTGAATTTTTATATTCTCCGCAGTGCGTTCGCCAATCAGTAAATTGTATTTGCGTTTGACGTAATTGACAATGGCTTCATCCATCTCATCGCCAGCCACCCGGACCGATTTGCTGTATACAATCCCGGACATGGAAATGATAGCCACTTCGGTGGTGCCGCCGCCGATATCAATGATCATGTTTCCGGAAGGCTCCTCAATGGGCAAATCCACCCCAATGGCCGCCGCCATAGGCTCTTCCACCAGAAAAACTTCGCGCGCACCGGCAGATTCAGCCGAGTCACGCACGGCGCGTTTTTCCACCTGGGTGATGCCCGAAGGCGCCGCAATCACCACTCGCGGCCGCACCATGGATTTTCGATTATTATGAACTTTTTGAATAAAATGCCGGATCATTTGCTGGGTCACTTCAAAGTGGGCAATGACCCCATCTTTCATGGGACGAATGGCTTCAATGCTTGCCGGGGCGCGTCCCAGCATCTGCTTGGCTTCCGCTCCGACAGCCTGGATTTCCTTGGTAAGCGTGTTGAGGGCCACGACAGAGGGTTCGCGCAGACAAATCCCCTTATTTTTGACAAACACCAGCGTGTTCGCGGTCCCCAAGTCGATCGCGATATCGGAGGAAAACATGTCCCAAAAAAAATCGAATGGCAATTGACTGTCCTATCATTGAAGGGGAAAGAAAACCGTAACCTCTTGATATTCCTAATTAAACCTTATATCAAGGGGGTGATAAAATTGCAAGATAAATAAAAAAAACGGGATTCTAAATGGCTTCCATTTTTTAACACCCCGTTTCAAAACTAATACAGAACTGATATTATAAGGAGCCAAATAAACGGTTGCGAAAAGAAACCCTCTTTTATAGTATGTCCTAGTTTGGATTTTACCACCCCTTTAAGGGCCTTCGGAGTTTTATTGCATGCTGAATTATATTAGAAAACAATCTGATTCCTGGTTAGTCAAATCTGTGTTGTGGGGTATCGTTATTGCTTTCGTCGCCACCATTTTCTATTCATGGGGAGTCGGCGGCCCTACCGGAGGCCGAAGCGGCACCTTGGCCACCGTCCAGGGCCAGGAAATCCACCTCGCTGAATACGATCTCTATTACAACAATCTCGTTAATTTTTACAGAGATCAGTTCAAAGGCCAGTTCTCAGAAGAGATCATCAAAAATCTGGATTTAAAAAACTCCGCGCTGGACGCTCTGATACAAAAAAAATTATTGCTCCTGGAAGCCGAAAAACAGGAAATTCATGTCAGCGATAAAGAACTGGCCGACAGAATCATCACGATTCCGATGTTTCAAAAGGACAATGTCTTCAACAAAACCTATTACCAAAGCTTTCTGACACAAAACCGGCTCACCACCCAAAAATTTGAAGAAAGCCAAAGGGAAAAGATGGTGCTGGAGAAAATTGAACAATTGATCAAAAACAACACGCAGGTATCCGAAACCGAAATCCAGGAAGCCTTCAAAAAAGAGCAGGAAAAAATAAAATTCAGATATGTGGAATTTTCCAAAGATCATTTTAAAGCTCCCCCTCCCACCGACGAAAACCTGAGAAAATATTTCGAAGCAAATCATAAGCAATTCGAAATTCCCGAACAGATCAAAGTCGAGTATGTAAAGCTGACGCCTAAATCTTTGGAGAATTCAATCGATATCCGTGACGACGATATCGAGGACTATTATGAAAATCAAAAAGGCGAATTCTTCGTAAAAAAACAGTTCACTGCCAGCCATATACTGATCCGTAGTGACTCCCTGCCCCCGTCGGACGGGCTGTCGGATTCGGAAAAGGAAAAAATTCTGGACGACCTTGACGGAAAAACCAAGGCCAAGGCGGAAGAGATCCTTAAAAAAATAAGGGCAGGCGCTGACTTTGCGGAGATGGCCAGGAAACATTCCGACGATACCATTTCCGGGGCCAACGGGGGCAGTTTGGGCCAGTTTTCTCAGGGAACCATGGTTCCTGAGTTTGAAACAGCCATGGGAAAACTCACTGCCGGTGAGATCGGAGAGCCCGTCAAAACAGTTTTTGGTTACCACCTCATCAAGCTGGACAAAGTTGAAGAGGAGCGGACCAAGCCTCTGGCGGAAGTCAAAGAGGAAATCACCAATACCTTGAAAGCCATGAAGAGTCGGCAACGCGCGCGCCGCACCATTAAAAAAATCTACAAAGACGCTAAAACCGACAATAATTTAATCCGCGCGGCTCTAAAGTTTAAAACCGAAACAACTCTCTCGGAACTTTTTTCAAGGAAAAACCACGACCTGACTGAAATTGGAGTGGTTCCGGAATTTTTTAACACGGCATTTTCTTTGAGAGATCAGGAGGTCAGCTTTCCAGTCAACACTCATGAGGCGTCTTACCTCATCAAGGTAATCGAAAGAAAACCGCCGCAACTCCCCAAGCTCGAAGATGTGAGGAGTGCCGTTACAGAGGAAGTGGTCCTGCAAAAAACCAGTTCTTTGACTTTGGAAAAGTTTAACGTGCTGACACAACGTTTAAACACGCAAAAGGACCTCGCTATCATTGCCGCCGAACTGGGCCTGGAAGTGGAAGAAACCCCCTTGTTCAGCCTGGTCGACTCCATCCCCGGGATCGGAAATATTCAGGCCATCAAAGATTCCGTATCGCAATTGAGCTTGGACCAAACCACCGGCGCTTCTTCGCGCCTTTCCTATTTTCTGATTCAATTGGTGGAGCGAAAAACAGCGGGCGCCCCCACACCAGATCAGACCCAAGACCTTTACGCGCGTTTGAAGGAGGAAAAATCCATTCATGTATTCCAGGAATGGCTGGAGAACCTGAAAGAGAAGGCGGACATTATGGTAGATAAAACTCTGCTGTGAACGCCGTCAGTGCTTTCTCCAGGGGTCCGTTTCCTGTGGTGGACTGTCTTTTTGAATTCGCTGGTGGATTTTTAAAATCTTATCCAGCAATGACCCGACATCGG
>SMVS01000070.1 GCA_004357435.1 Nitrospina sp.
CGCGGCACTTAAAAAAGAAAAGAAATGGTCGCCGAAAGCATTCATGGGCGTGGAGCTCTATGGCAAGACTCTCGGCATTATTGGATTGGGCCGTATCGGCACGGTGGTCGCGGATCGGTCCAAAGGGTTCGGCATGAAAATTCTGGCCTACGACCCTTTCATCTCCCCCGAACACGCGGAAAAGATGGGCGTGGAAACCGTAGAGCTGAAGGAACTGCTTCGGCGTTCCGACTACATCAGTTTGCACACTCCTAAAACCGGTGGCAAACCTCTGCTGGGTAAAGAGGAATTTGCGCTGGTGAAACCGGGCATCCGCATCATTAATTGCGCGCGGGGTGGGTTGATCGACGAGGACGCGTTGATTCAGGCCATCAAGGACAAAAAAGTGGCGCAAGCGGCCTTGGACGTTTACAGCACGGAACCGCTCTCGCCAGACAGCCCGTTACTGGATGTGGATGAGATCATTTGTACACCGCATTTGGGAGCCTCGACCGAGGAAGCCCAGGACAAGGTGGCTATCGCCATCGCCGATCAGATGATCGATTACCTGAAATACGGCAGTGTCCGCAACGCGATCAACATGCCTTCCATCGATGAAGAAACCTTAAAACAGATCAAACCTTTTCTTGAGCTGGGAGAAGACCTGGGGAAAACCGTTTCACAACTTCTGGAAGGCCCGCTCACCCATATCAAAGTCCAGTACAACGGCGAGGTGGCCAATCTCAACGTCGAGCCCATCACCATTTCTGTCCTCAAGGGACTTTTGGCCGGCTCAGTAGATGGCATCAACATGGTCAATGCCCCCTTCATCGCCAAGGAACGGGGCATTGAGGTTGAGGAATCTAAAAGCAACGAAATAAAGGATTACACCAGCACCATCCAACTGCAGGTGAAAACCAAGGGAAGAATGCGCCAACTCACCGGCAGTATATTTGGCAAAGGGGACCCGCGGATCGTTCTCTTTGATGATTATTACTTTGAGGCCGTCCTGTCGAAGCACATGCTTATTCTGACCAACAAGGACGTGCCCGGCGTGATTGGAAACCTGGGGAACGTTCTGGGAAAACACCATATCAATATTGCGGGATTTTCTCTGGGACGGCTGGAGGAAAAAGGCACTGCCGTTTCAGTGGTCAATATCGATTCCCCGCCGACCAACGAGACCCTGAGGGATTTGAGAGACACTCCCAACATTCTGGAGGTTCACTCCATCGTGCTTTAACTCCTTAGCAGGAGGAGCCAATGGCTGGCCTTTGAGGTTATGCCCCGCTGTTGGCAGCAAAAGATATTTCGTAATAAACCAGAAATCCCCCCATCCTCCTTCTTAAAGGGAGATGGGGGGATTTTTCTTACCCTGTGATCCTGTCAATAAGGAACCCGTTCCTATATTCTCCGCGTACTCTGCGGTGAATACATCCGTTAGGTCTTTTCTTCCGGCTTTTTTTCCTCAGCCGGTTTTTCCTCAGCCGGTTTTTTATTTCTTTGCCCGAACACTCCGGCAATGACTTCGTTGATGACATCTGCACCGAGAATATTGTAAACCGCATTGGCAGACTTGAAGTGCGCACTGGTGAACAGACTGAACACCTTTTTGCTGGAATACCCCAGCATCAGGAATTCATGGGCGTAGTTTTCCGCCACCATGAGCAACGTTTTGTCGTCGGCATCTTCGTCGCCCGTGGGAGGCCCCGCATCGGGATCGACGTCGTCTTTGATTTCGTAAACGTAAATCACATGCCAACCGAATTCGGTCTTGAGCGGCCCGACAATAGCTCCCTCTTCGGCGCTAAAAGCCGCCACCTCGAACGCTCGCACCATGGATCCCTTGCCAAACCATCCCAAGTCGCCACCGCGTTTTTTAGAGGGACACTCGCTGAACTGCTCGGCCAACTTTGAGAAGTCATCGCCATCATCGAGTTTTTTCTTGATTTCCACAGCCAACTCCTTGGTGGCCACCAGAATATGCCTGGCTTGAACCTTTTTAACCTTTTTCTCCTTAGTGCTCATGACTCACCCGCTGTTAAATTATTTTTCATTCCGGGAAACTCAATGAGCTCTCGGCGATGATTTGATCTTTAATTACCACCCGGAAGGGCCCGCAAAACAGCAACCGCTTCCGTCAATGCATTTTCAAACCGCAACACTTCTTGAATTTTTTCCCTGAACCGCAAGGGCACAACGCATTTCTCTGAGTTTTCTGCAGATCGATCTTGTCTTTGGGAGCCGTTTGCAACAATTCAGCGCCGATGGTTTTGACCTTTTTGTATCTACCCTTCAGAATGTCGTTCAAGTTTGGAATGAAGCGGTGGAACTCAACCAGCATATCGCTCTGCTCCAGGGTCAACTTGGCGTCTTCCTTTTCCCTTTTTTTCTCGCTGAAATGGTATGTGTGCATGAATATTGGAGGCAGTTTTTCATCATTGGGATCGAACTTGTAAAAGGTCAACTGCACATCCCGGTTGTCGTTTCTCGGATCGATTTCATAGGAGTCTTCCGCGAAGTGTTTTTCATCCTCATATTTAAAATCGAGCAATTCACTGGAGCGCGGAGCAATCTCAATGAAATTGGTGTAGCGCCCCGATTCAAACAGGAGGTAGGACATTGGATTTTTTTCACCGTAGGCTTTGGCTTCGGTGTAACGCTGTTTGAACAGAACCAGCAATTCATCGGGCAAATCCTTGATGAATTCTTTGACAATTGCCGCTCGTTCCTTGTTCAAGGCTTGCTGGTTGGGCAGGGTGTCCTGCGTTTTATTGAAGTTCATCAAAAAAGAAAATCTATTTTCTGAAACGTCTTTATCGTTCAGGGACAGGGTGACATGATTGCAATCACAGAAGGGATTGGTGCAATAATAATCCTCAAGGACATACAACCTCCTGAAGTCCTCGACCTCGAACCGATAGGTCAAGACCGAATTGAGGCTTTCCTGCTGATTGATTACGCTGTACCCTTCGATGACAATTCTCCTTTTTCCAACGTGTCTCTTAAAAACTCCAGATTTATTGTTCTACCGTCCTAACCGCCCGGATCGAGTCCTTGCCAGGGTCGTCCCGGTTATTGACATTGGCGTGCCCGTACCTGTAATAAAAGATGACAGCTCCAAAATGAGGCCGCAAATCGCGGGTCCAAGTGGTGTAACCGCCCCCCGGTGAAAATGCCGGATCGATAAAAATATCGAACCGGTCGCAATCCCTTATGGAGGTGTTTTCGTCGTAGAGGCTTTCCGCTTCTTCCAGGTTCGGCATGCGCCAGTCAAGATACCCGGCGAACTTCACATTATTCAATTCCCGGATATAGTCGTACGCCTTCATCCAGTGGTAGAAAATACCTTCGTCCTGGAACCCGTCAGTTTGTTTCCACATCAATCCGGATTCGGTATCGGTGACCGTGCCATCGCCATTATCCACAAACCTTTTTCCCATACCTGCCGATACCCTTATCTGCTCTCAATGGAATTTCACCATTCAGAATTATTTTTTGATGTCCCGCACCAAACGCGTGGCGCCTCTCGATACCCGATAAATATCATCGTACATGACCCCGCCCTTTCGGTAACCGAAGCGAACCGCCTGAATCTTGTCACGGATATCACTGGTCCAACATAAAAACCCAAACCCCGGCTCAAAGATAGGGGGCAAATAAGCGCGCTGTCCCATGTAGTCTTTATTATCGAAATCTTTACTGAACAGGCTTTTGGCTTCCTCAGCGGTGGGCAAGCGCCAATCGCTGTACTCGCCAAAATGTTGCTGGCCCATTTCCTTGGCGTAGTCCCGGGCCTGGACCCAGTTGAGCCAGTTGCCGGTCAGTTGCCAGGTGTCCTTTTTAAGCCAGACCAACCGCCTCTTCATATCGATCACGGTGTGCTCACCATCTTCGACAAAGCGGATTTTTTCGACCTTCGCAGAGAGTTCGGGATCAGCCATCACATTCAACCCTCGTCGATCTTTTCAATATTCCGGACCGCTCGTATGCCATGACTTCTCAACCCTTTTTTATGAAACTTGTAATTCCCGCTGAAATAATTAAATCGCATCGCCAGGCTTTGATCCGTCTTATGCAGGGTTTTGGTCCAGGTTGATTGGCCAGAGCCCGGCGGAAAAACCGCCGGCAAATACACGATGTCCCCGTAAGTATCCGTGTTCGGGCAGGAAGGATCGTGAATGGACCCGGCTTCCTTGCGGGTGGGCAACCGCCAATTTTCATAGCCTGCGAACTGCTCCTGATTGAGCACCTTGGCGAACACCTTGGCTTCCTCCCAGCTCACCCATTTATCCCAATCCAGGAAGGAATCACTGGCCTTCCACATGAGTCCGGTTTCGAGATCACTGATCGTTCCATTTTTATGATCTACATACCGTTGGTCGTGGGGCAGTCGGCCTTTCTTGGTCACTCGGCGCACCAGACGGGCGGAACTGGGAAATCCTATATTTTCCTTGGCCAGCCAGTATTCGTAATCGGACCTGTAATCGTACCCCATGGCCGCTTTAGCCCCGCGGGTTTCCACGGTCCACGTGGTGTGCCCGCAACCGGAAGTGAACACCGGGTCAATATGGATCTCGTTTTTCTGCATGTCAATATTGCTGAGATCTACGTCGAACAACTCCTTGGCCTCAATAGCATTCGGCATTCTCCAATCGGAGTGACCTCCAAACTTTTCTGCATTCTTTTTTTTGAGGATTTCCTGGCTTTCCCACCAGGACACGAGCCTTCCCAACTCAACCCAGGTATCGTCCTTCATCCACATCAGGTTTTTTCGTTTGTCGGTGACGGTGCCATCGCCATTATCCACAAACCGGACTTGGGATTTGGTCTTTGCATCGCTCATAATATCCGCACTCATCTCCGGCGAGGTTTTGAAAGGTCTTTTTTAACGGGCTCTTTCCGGACACCGCGAGCGGAACCGAATGTATATTCATCCACATGAATCACCTTGCCATCCACGTAATTGAAACGCGGGCGGCGGGTGGACGTATTGGAAACACTCCATTCCACCTTGAAGGAACCTTCCGGAAACACCGGATCGATGTGAATCGTCTCGCCGCCTTTGGCAACGTTGGTGAGGCTCTCATCATACAGCGTGGCGGCCTCTTCGATGGTCGGCAACCGCCAATCGGAAAACCCGCCGATGTTGCGGACATTTTTCCTTTCCGTATATTCCTTGCCCTCATGCCAGTTGAAAAACTTTCCCTTCTCCTGCCAGGAATCCTTTTTCAGCCAGTACAATCCAGTTTCTGTGTCCAGAATCACCCACGGACCGTGCTCTATAAACCGCTTGGGGCCCTCATCTACTTTTTCGAGTTCCTGCTCGTTTACTTTTTCGAGTTCCTGCTCGTTTACTTTTTCGAGTTCCTGCTCGTTATTTTCCGGTTTGGAAACAACCGGTTTCATTTCTTTTTCATCAGCCATGGATCGTTCCTCTCAGTCATCGGTGTAACCAATTTCAACATTCCCCTTGTCGACATCCACAATCACCGGAACGACATAATCTCCATTGGAGTATTCCAGCATTTTCTGCAGACCATGGGGGTCGTTGTCGACATTCACATAAATAAATGGAATGCACTTTTTCTTAAAATCCGCCCGCGCCTTC
>SMVS01000071.1 GCA_004357435.1 Nitrospina sp.
CAAAATGGCCGGACGTCACGGCAACAAGGGCGTGGTCTCCAACATCGTGCCTGAGGAAGATATGCCATACATGGAGAACGGCGAGCCGGTGGAGCTCGTCCTGAATCCCCTGGGGGTTCCCTCGCGCATGAATGTCGGGCAGATCCTGGAAACCAATCTCGGCATGGCCGCCAAAGTCAGCGGTCAATTCATGGCGACGCCCGTGTTCGACGGCGCCCAGGAAGAGGATGTGCGGCGACTGCTCACCGAGGCCGGTTGTCCCCCTTCCGGCGAGGTGACGTTGCATGACGGGCGCAACGGCGAACCCTTTCATCAGAAAGTCATGGTGGGTTACATCTATTTGCTCAAACTGCATCATTTGGTCGATGATAAAATTCACGCGCGCTCCACGGGGCCTTACTCCCTCGTCACGCAACAGCCTTTGGGCGGCAAGGCCCAGTTTGGCGGCCAGCGTCTCGGGGAAATGGAGGTCTGGGCGATCGAAGCCTATGGCGGCGCTTACACCTTGCAGGAAATGTTGACTGTCAAATCCGATGACGTCGAAGGCCGCAAACGCATGTATGAGGCCATCGTCAAAGGCGACACCAACTTGGTGTCCGGTCTGCCGGAATCCTTCAATGTGTTGGTTAAAGAATTGCAGAGTCTTGCTATCGATGTGGAATTGATCGAGGCCGCAAAATAAATATTAGGGACCTCAAAAGCCTGAGAAAACCGTAACTGTTTTTTATTGGGTATGCTTTTTTAAAACTTCTTTTAGGAGACCACACTGGTGGACAACCTGAATACTTTTGAAAAACCAAAAAATCCGATCATGTTTGACGCGATCCGCGTGCGCTTGGCCTCGCCGGAAAAAATCCGGTCCTGGTCTTATGGCGAAGTCAAGAAACCGGAGACCATCAACTATCGAACCTTCAAGCCGGAGCGCGATGGCTTGTTTTGCGCCAAAATATTCGGCCCGGTGAAAGATTGGGAGTGCAACTGCGGAAAATATAAGCGCATGAAGCACAAGGGAATTATTTGTGAGAAGTGCGGGGTCGAGGTGATCCTGTCCAAAGTGCGGCGCGAGCGGTTGGGGCATATCGAGCTGGCCAGTCCGGTAGCCCATATCTGGTTTTTCAAAGGTCTGCCCAGTCGAATCGGCCATGTCCTTGATTTGACTCTCAAGGAGCTGGAACGGATCATCTATTTTGAAAACTATGTGGTGATCGATCCCGGCGAAACGGACTTCAAGGTCGGTCAATTGCTGACCGAGGCGGAATACCGTGAAACCGAACTGGAATTTCCGCACGGTCTCAAGACCATGGTTGGGGCGGAAGCGGTTTACGAACTGTTGTGCAACCTGGATCTGGATGGATTGTCGGAAAAGCTCAAGGTGGACCTGGTCGAAACGTCTTCGGTGCTGAACAAAAGAAAGTTTTCCAAACGATTGAAAATTATTGAAGCGTTCCGCAAGTCTGGCAATCAGCCGGAATGGATGATCCTGCATGCGGTGCCGGTGATCCCGCCGGAGTTGCGTCCCCTGGTGCCGCTGGATGGGGGCCGTTTTGCGACCTCGGATTTGAACGATTTGTACCGCCGCGTGATCAACCGCAATAACCGGTTGAAACGTTTGCAGGAATTGAAAGCTCCGCAAATCATCATTCGTAACGAAAGGCGAATGTTGCAGGAGGCGGTTTCGGCGCTGTTTGATAATGGCCGGCGTGGCCGCACCCTGCGGGGCACCAACAAGCGTCCTTTGAAATCGCTGAGCGATATGCTGAAAGGCAAGCAAGGGCGGTTTCGGCAGAATCTGTTGGGCAAACGCGTCGACTATTCCGGTCGTTCCGTCATTGTGGTGGGCCCGGATTTGAAATTGCACCAGTGCGGCTTGCCCAAGAAAATGGCGCTCGAATTGTTCAAGCCTTTCATCTTTAACCGGCTCGAACAAAAAGGCTATGCGACGACCATCAAGACCGCTAAAAAAATGGTGGAACAGGAACGGGCCGAGGTCTGGGAAGTGCTGGAAGAGTTGATTCAAAAACATCCCATCCTGTTGAACCGTGCGCCCACCCTGCATCGCCTGGGGATCCAGGCGTTTGAGCCGGTGCTGATCGAAGGCAAGGCGATTCGGATTCATCCCTTGGTTTGTACCGCATTCAATGCCGATTTTGACGGCGACCAGATGGCGGTTCACGTGCCGTTGTCGATGGAAGCGCAGGTGGAAGCCAAACTGCTGATGATGTCGCCCAATAATATCCTGTCCCCGGCCAACGGCAAACCCATTGCCGTGCCCAGCCAGGACATTGTGCTCGGCTGTTACTACATGACCAAAATTCGCGGCGGCGTCAAGGGGGAAGGCAAGGTGTTTTCCGGAATTCAGGAAGTGCGGAGCGCCTTCGATCATGACGAACTGCATCTGCAGGCGCGGATCATGGTGCAATTGGGCGATTCGTTGGAAGTCACCACTACGGGACGGATTCTCATGTATGAAATTTTGCCTGAGGGGTTGCCGTTTTCCCTGGTCAATCAGGAGTTGAGCAAGAAAATTTTGTCGGAGTTGGTTGGCAGATCGTTCAAAGACGTGGGCCGCGAGAAAACCGTTGCCTTGTTGGACAATATCAAGGAATTGGGATTCAAATACGCCACGGTGGCGGGCTTGTCCATCGCCATCGACCACATGCAGATTCCCGAAGCCAAAGACGCTATCGTAAAAAAGGCCCACGACGAAGTCCTCAAGGTATACAACCAGTACCGCGACGGCCTCATCACCAACGGCGAGAGGTACAACAAGGTGATCGACATCTGGGCGCATGTGACCGAAAAGGTTTCCGAGGAAATGTTCCGTGAATTGGAAGAGCAAGACGATCGCGTGGTGGCCGGATTGGAGAAAAAAGATTTCAACTCCCTGTTCGTTATGGCGGATTCCGGCGCCCGCGGCAGTTCCCAGCAGTTGCGGCAGTTGGCCGGCATGCGCGGGTTGATGGCGAAACCCTCCGGGGAAATCATCGAAACGCCCATCACCGCAAATTTCCGCGAAGGGCTTTCTGTGATCCAGTATTTCATTTCCACCCACGGGGCGCGCAAAGGTTTGGCCGATACCGCTCTTAAAACGGCCAACTCCGGTTACCTGACCCGGCGCCTGGTCGATGTGGCGCAGGACATCATCATTCTGGAAGAGGACTGCGGAACTCTGCGCGGCATAGAGATTACTTCGCTGGTGGAAGCCGGTGAAATCATCCAGCCTCTGGGCGAAAGAATTCTGGGCCGCACGACACTAGAAGACGTTATCGACCCTTTCACCAACAAAGTTCTGGTGGTTGCCAACTCGTTAATCGATGAGGAAGCGGTTGAGGTGATCGAGAACGCGGGTGTTGAGAAAATCAGGATGCGGTCTTGCTTAACCTGCGAATCACAGCAGGGGCTTTGCGTTAAATGCTATGGGCGCAATTTGGCGACCAACGACTGGGTGGAAGTGGGTGAGGCGGTGGGGGTCATCGCCGCGCAATCCATTGGCGAGCCGGGCACTCAGCTCACCATGCGGACCTTCCACATCGGTGGCACGGCGAGCCGCGTCGTGGAACAAACCACCCTCAGCACCAAAAAAGGCGGGATCGTTAAATACTCCGGGTTGCGGATCCTCAAAAACCAGCACGGCGAAATCATCGTGATGAACCGCAACGGGTTTCTGATCGTTCAAGATGAAAACGGCCGCGAAAAAGAAAAATACTCCGTCGTCTACGCCGCCAAACTGAAAGTACACGACGGCCAGGAAGTCCATGAAAGCCAGACCCTGGTGGAATGGGATCCCTACACCAACTCGATTCTTACCGAGGTGACGGGCACCGTTGCGTTCGGCGACATCGTGGAAGGCGTGACCATGAAGGAGGACTTCGATGAAATCACCGGGTTGTCCACCAAAATCATCATCAGCCATCGCGATGAAAAGAAACAGCCGAGAATTTCGATCAAAGATGATAAAGGCGAAACCATCCGGCGCTATATATTGCCGGCCGGAGCGCATATCAACGTGAGCGAGGGCGATTCGGTTTTTGCCGGTGAGGTCATCGTCAAAATCCCCCGGGAATCGGCTAAAACGAAGGATATTACCGGCGGTTTGCCGCGGGTGGCCGAGTTGTTCGAGGCGCGCAAGCCGCACGAGCAGGCCACCATTACCGAAATCGACGGCACCGTAAAGCTGGGCGGGTTTGTCAAAGGAATGAGAAAAGTGATCGTTGTTAGTGAGAGTGGCGAGGAGCGGGAATATCTCATTCCCCGCGGCAAGCACATCAACGTGCACGAGGGCGATAAAGTGGTGGCCGGCGAACCGCTGATGGATGGCGCGTCGAATCCACACGATATTCTGAGAGTGCTCGGTGAAAATGAATTGCAGAAGTACCTGGTCAACGAAGTGCAGGAAGTTTATCGGTTGCAGGGAGTGCAGATTAATGACAAGCACATTGAGGTCATCGTGCGCCAGATGTTGCGTCATTTGCAGGTGGAAAGCGCCGGCGATACCGATCTTTTAGTGGGCGATCAGGTCACCAAAAAAGTGTTCAACCTGAAAAACCAGACGGCCATCAAGGGCAAGGGGAAACCCGCGCAGGGACTGCCGGTTTTGCTGGGCATCACGAAATCTTCCTTGAGCACTGAAAGTTTTATTTCCGCCGCGTCTTTCCAGGAAACCACCCGGGTATTGACGGAAGTCAGTGTCAGCGGCAAGGTAGATCGTTTGCGAGGATTGAAGGAAAACGTCATTATGGGCCGCTTGATCCCTGCGGGAACAGGTTGCCGGGCTTACAGTGGAATTCGCATCGAAGAGCCTGAAACTGAAGAATCTCCACCCGTCAAGACGGAGGAGGAGGCGCCAGTGGCCGTCGGGTAAATTAATGATATATAAAGGTCATTTTACCCTTGACTCCGGTCTTTTCGATGTTAAGATTCAGGTCTTTTCCTCTGCTGGAAATAAAACCTAACGTTTTTTAACTCAACAAGTTAATCAGGGGGCATCCGTCTGATTTTATTAGGATTGCCTGATTAAGAGAGGTTTATTTTGCCGACCATCAATCAACTGGTCAAAGTTGGCCGACAGCGGCCTGAAGATAAAACGGGCAGTCCGGCTCTAAAGGCCTGCCCGCAAAAGCGAGGGGTGTGCGTCCGGGTGTATACCTCCACGCCAAAAAAGCCCAACTCGGCCTTACGTAAGGTGGCCCGGGTCCGGTTGACCAATGGCATGGAAGTGACGACCTATATCCCCGGTGTGGGTCACAATTTACAGGAGCATTCGATTGTTTTGATCCGGGGGGGGCGGGTGAAAGATCTTCCGGGAGTGCGGTACCACGTGGTCCGGGGCAGTTTGGACACTTTGGGTGTGGATGGCCGCATGAAGAGCCGTTCTAAATACGGCACGAAGAAACAGAAAAAAGGCTAATTTTTAACCCTAAAAGGAACCCATGGCAAGAAGGCACGAAGCAGAAAAACGGGAGATTTTACCGGATCCCAAGTACAGCGATATCCTGGTGGCTCGGTTTATCAACTGCCTTTTGAAAAAAGGCAAGAAGAGCCTGGCTGAAAAGTTGTTTTATTCGGCCCTCGATAATGTTGCCATAAAACTGAAGGAAGAAAAGCCGCTGGCCGTTTTCAAAAAAGCTGTGGAAAATGTCGCGCCGGTACTGGAAGTGCGGTCGCGCCGCGTGGGAGGCGCCACGTATCAGGTGCCGGTGGAAGTCAGTTTCACCCGACGCACCGCTTTGGGCATCCGCTGGATGATTGCCAACGCCAAATCCCGCGCGGGACGGACCATGGCGGAAAAACTGACCCTTGAGATTGTCGATGCTTTTAATAATACCGGTGGTGCCATTCGTAAAAAAGAAGATGTGCATCGAATGGCCGAAGCCAACAAGGCGTTCGCTCATTACCGTTGGTGAGTGCAATAGAAATTCATGAGTAAGAAAATCACGCTGGAAAAAGTCAGGAATATCGGGATCATCGCTCACATCGATGCCGGCAAGACCACGACCACGGAGCGCATCCTGTATTACACCGGTAAAAGTCACAAAATCGGTGAAGTTCACGATGGCAGTGCGACCATGGACTGGATGGAGTTGGAGCAGGAGCGGGGCATCACCATCACCTCCGCGGCCACCACCTGTTTTTGGAAGGAGCACCAGATCAACATCATCGACACTCCGGGGCATGTCGATTTTACCGCGGAAGTGGAGCGGTCCTTGCGGGTGCTCGATGGCGCTGTTGGCGTGTTCTGCGCCGTGGGGGGAGTCGAGCCGCAGTCCGAGACGGTGTGGCGCCAGGCCTCCAAATACCAGGTGCCGCGCATTGGATTCGTCAATAAAATGGATCGCGCGGGTGCGGATTTCCTCAATTGCGTGGCGCAAATGCGGGATCGGTTGAACGCCAATCCAGTGCTGGCGCAGTTGCCCGTTGGTGCTGAGGACCGTTTCGAGGGTGTGGTGGACTTGGTGACGATGAAGGCCAATATTTACTCCGATAAGAATAGTAAAGGCGAGACTTACGATGTAGTGGAAATCCCGGAAAATCTCCGCGAGCAGGCCGAGGAGTATCGCGAAAAGCTGATGGAAGCCTTGAGCGACGTGGATGAAGCCCTGATGGCGAAGTTTTTGGATGGCAAGGACATCTCCGAGGCGGAAATCCGGGCGGCCTTGCGGGCCGGCACGCTGAGCTTGAGTTTCACCCCGATCTTTTGCGGCGCCGCTTTTAAAAATAAAGGAGTCCAGCAGTTGCTGGATGCCGTCAATGCTTATCTGCCCTCTCCTCTGGAAATTCCAGCCGTAGTCGGAATCAACCCCAACAATCAGCAGGAAGTGACGCGTGCCCCGGATGTAACAGCGCCTTTGTCGTCTCTGGCTTTTAAGATCATGACCGATCCTTTTGTCGGCCAGCTGGTTTTCATTCGAGTGTATTCGGGGGAATTGAAAAGCGGTACTTACGTGTACAACTCCACAAAAAACCAGCGCGAGCGGGTCGGGCGTTTGCTCCGCATGCATGCCAATAAAAGGGAAGAAATTGATACGCTTTCCGCCGGCGATATCGGAGCCGTGGTCGGATTCAAAAAAACTTTCACCGGCGACACGCTGTGCTTGGAGGGGGATCCGGTGGTGCTGGAAACCATTTCCTTTCCCCAGCCGGTCATTTCCGTGGCGATCGAGCCTAAAACCAAGCCGGAGGCGGACAAGCTTTCGGATTGTCTCGCCAAACTCCAGCAGGAAGATCCCACCTTTGAGGTTCGGGTCGATCCGGAAACCAATCAAACCATCATTTCCGGGATGGGTGAATTGCATTTGGAAATTTTAGTGGATCGTATGAAGCGCGAATTCTCTCTGGATGTGAACGTATCGAAACCGCAGGTCGCCTACCGCGAAACCATCACCAAATCGGTGGAATTTAATTACAAGCATGTCAAGCAGTCCGGTGGCCGTGGCCAATACGGTCATGTGGTGATCTTGCTGGAGCCGCGTGAGGCGGGTGACGGGTTTGAGTTCGTCAATAAGATCACCGGCGGGGCCATTCCCAGGGAATATATTCCCGCTGTGCAAAAGGGCATCGTCGAAGCCATGGACCGCGGCATCTTGTGCGGATATTCGGTGGTGGATTGCCGGGTGACCCTGCTCGATGGCTCCTATCATGATGTCGATTCCTCCGAGATGGCTTTCAAGATTTGCGCCTCGATTGCCTTCCGGGAGGCCGCCAAGAAGGCTTCTCCGGTATTGCTGGAGCCCGTGATGGAGGTCGAAGTGGTGACTCCGGAGGATTTTATGGGCGACGTGATTGGTAACTTGAGTTCCAAGCGAGCCAAGATTAAGGAGCTGGGTGACCGGGCGGGCGCCAAGGTCATTCGGTCCGAGGTGCCGTTGGCGGGCATGTTTGGTTATTCCACTGATTTACGGTCTGCCACCCAGGGCCGAGCTAATTATACGATGGAGTTTGCGAAATATGATGTGGTTCCCAGTTCAGTAGCCGAGGAATTGATTGCGAAAGCGGCGGGAACCTCCAGTTCGGTTGCGGTGTAGACCCATATCAAAATAAACCCTCTAGAAAAAATGGAGTGAAAGAGCATGGCTAAAGAAAAATTTGTGAGAGATAAACCCCATATGAATGTTGGTACCATTGGTCATGTCGATCATGGTAAAACCACCCTCACTGCGGCCATCACTTTAGTTTTATCCAAAAAAGGTCTGGCGGAGAGTGTCGCTTTCGATCAGATCGACAAGGCGCCTGAGGAAAAAGAGCGGGGCATCACCATCGCCATCGCGCATGTGGAATACCAGACCGAAAAGCGTCATTACGCGCATGTGGATTGCCCCGGCCATGCCGACTATGTCAAAAATATGATCACCGGCGCGGCGCAGATGGACGGCGCCATCCTAGTGTTGAACGCTTCCGATGGCCCCATGCCGCAGACCCGGGAACACATCCTGCTGGCGCGCCAGGTGGGTGTGCCCAAGATCGTGGTGTTCATGAACAAGTGCGATACGGTCGACGATCCAGATCTGCTGGATTTGGTGGAAGAGGAAGTGCGAGACCTGTTGAAAAAGTATAAATTCCCGGGGGATGAAATTCCCGTGATTCGCGGCAGTGCCCTGCAGGCTTTGGAAAATCCAGATGACGAGGAAAAAACCAAATGCATTTGGGATTTGATGAACGCCGTGGATGAGTACATCCCGGTTCCAGACCGGCCCATCGACAAGCCGTTCCTGATGCCGATTGAAGACATTTTCAGCATCTCCGGTCGCGGCACCGTGGCTACCGGCAGGATCGAAACCGGAGTCATCAAAGTCGGGGAAGAAGTGGAAATCGTAGGATTCAGGCCCACCACCAAAACCACCGTGACCGGCGTGGAGATGTTCCGCAAACTGCTGGATGACGGGCGGGCCGGGGACAACGTGGGGTGCCTGTTGCGCGGTACCAAACGCGAAGATATCGAACGCGGTCAGGTCTTGGCCAAGGCGGGTTCCATCACCCCGCACACCAAGTTCAAAGCCGAGGTGTATATCCTGACTAAAGATGAGGGAGGCCGTCACACGCCCTTCTTCAACGGCTACCGTCCGCAGTTTTATTTCCGCACCACCGACGTGACCGGTATTGTGACTCTGGCATCGGGCGTGGAAATGGTGATGCCTGGTGACAACGTGACGTTTGAGGTGGAATTAATAACCCCGGTGGCCATGGCCAAGGAATTGCGATTCGCCATCCGGGAAGGCAGCCGCACAGTGGGCGCCGGTATCGTAAGTGAGATCACCGAATAATGGGCGACCAGAGAATTAAAATCAAGTTGAAAGCGTACGACCATAAGCTCCTCGATTGGTCGGTGGCCGAGATTGTGGAAACCACCAAACGGACGGGCGCGCGGGTGATCGGGCCGATTCCTTTGCCGACAGTGAGAAATCGGTGGACCGTTCTCAGGTCGCCGCATGTCGATAAAAAATCCAGGGAGCAGTTCGAGATGCGGACCCACAAACGGATTCTGGAAATTCTCGAGCCGACCCCGCAAACCGTGGATGCTTTGATGAAATTGGACTTGTCGGGCGGCGTGGATATTGAAATCAAACTTTGAGTGGTTAAGGTGCTATGAAGGGATTGTTGGGAAAAAAGATTGGAATGACCGAGATCTTCACAGAGCAGGGAGACTGTGTGCCGGTGA
Organism: Nitrospina sp.; assembly: GCA_004357435.1. Classification (GTDB taxonomy): domain Bacteria; phylum Nitrospinota; class Nitrospinia; order Nitrospinales; family Nitrospinaceae; genus SMVS01. The sequence continues at coordinate 9,653 of SMVS01000071.1, forward strand.
CCGTTATTCAAGTGGAGCGTTGTATTCCCTTGCTCAGGCGCACTCTGGAGAAAGACGGTTACCAGGCGGTTTTGGTTTCCTATGGCGACCGCAAGGCCAAGCACACCAATAAACCGTTGCAGGGATTTTATGACAAGTTGAAAGCCAAGCCGGGAAAGATCCTCACCGAGTTTCGTGATCAGGATATTGACGATGAAGCTCTGGGCAAACCGCTCAATGTGGATATGTTTGAAGAGGGAGAGCGCGTCAAAGTGGTCGGGATTTCCAAGGGCAGAGGCTTCGCCGGAGTGGTGAAACGATTCGGGTCCAAGGGCAATCCTGCGTCGCGGGGCACCCACGAATCCTTCCGCGGCGGCGGCGCTATCGGCATGCACACCTATCCGGGGCGTGTCCTCAAAGGTCAGGGCATGCCCGGCCGGATGGGCGGGCAAACGGTGCATGAGAAAAACCTCAAGGTGGTCCGTGTGGATGCCGGCAACAACGTCATTCTCATTAAGGGCTCGGTCCCGGGAGCCAACGGCGGGATCGTTAGAATCATGGGCAGACCCACGAAATAATTTTGAAAGGAAAACCCGGCATGCCGGAATTGGAATTGGATTTGGTTGACATGGACAACAAGAAGGTGGGAACCGTCGCGCTGGCCGCGGCCGTGTTCGACGTCAAGATACGGGAGCACTTGGTCCAGCAGTATGTGAATCTGCAGATGGCGACCCGGCGGCGAGGCACCGCGTCAACCAAGAGTAACAAGGGGGATCTGCACGGCAGTGGCGCAAAACCCTGGCGGCAGAAAGGCACCGGCCGGGCGCGGGCGGGCACCACCCGGTCGCCCATCTGGCGTGGCGGTATGACGGTGTTTGGGCCGACCCCGCGCGATTATTCTTTCAAAATGTCCAGAAAATCCAAAAAACTGGCGCTCAGTTCGGTTTTGACTGACCGGTTGCGGGCCAACAAGATTCAAGTGGTGAAGGAGTTGTCCCTCGCGGCACCGAGGACCAAAGACGCGGTGGCGTTACTGAAAAAGCTGGGGTTGCCATCCAAAACTCTTTTTCTGCTGCACCAAAAAAACTCCAACCTGGAGTTGGCCGTGCGTAATTTGCCGCAGGTGGATGTGTTGTCGGTGGACGGCCTCAATGTGTACGACATTTTGATGCATGAGAAAATTGTGTGTACCCCAGAAGCGTTGAAGAAGGTTGAGGAGCGTTTGAACTGATGAACGTCTATAAAATTTTAGAAAAACCACTGATCACTGAAAAAAGTACCCTCATGCAGGAACAGAGCAACCGGGTGATGTTTCAGGTGAAGCGGTCGGCCAATAAGTTGCAGATCAAGGAGGCGGTTCAGAAAATATTCAGCGTTACCGTGCTGGATGTGAACACCATGAACGTCAAACCCAAAAATCGCCGGTTCGGAAAGCATATGGGTAAAACCAAGCAATGGAAAAAAGCCATCGTGTTGCTGAAGGCTGGCGACAAGATCGACTTTTTTGAGGGAGCTTAAGATCAATGCCGATTAAAAAAATGAATCCCACCTCCCCGGGCGTGCGGTTTCAAACCCGTAACGATTACCACGAGATCACCAAAAAGACGCCGGAAAAGAGTCTGTTGGTGTCCATTTCCAAGCATGCTGGCCGGAATAACAACGGCCGGATCACCGCCAAGCGGCGGGGCGGCGGGCACAAAAGACAGTACCGCATTATCGATTTCAAGCGGGACAAGGATGGCATCACCGCCAAGGTTGTCGGGATCGAGTACGATCCCAACCGTTCCGCGAATATCGCCCTGTTGGTTTATAAGGATGGCGAGAAACGTTATATTCTGGCACCCAAGGAATTGACCGATGGGTCGGTGGTGGTGTCCGGCGAGGGCGTGGAACCGCGGCCCGGGAATTGCCTGGCGCTCAAGGATATTCCTGAAGGCACGCTGATTCACAATATCGAACTGCGCCCCGGCAAGGGCGGTCAGTTGGCGCGCAGTGCCGGTGCCAGCGTGCAGTTGATGGCCAAAGAAGGACGGTACGCCAACCTCAAGTTGTCGTCCGGGGAAATTCGACTGGTGGACGTGAATTGCCGGGCGACGGTGGGTACCGTGGGCAACAGCGATCATGAAAACGTCACGCTCGGCAAGGCCGGGCGGGTGCGCTGGATGGGTCGGCGGCCGCGGGTTCGAGCCGTGGCCATGAACCCGGTGGACCATCCCATGGGCGGGGGTGAAGGGCGCTCTTCCGGCGGCCGGCACCCGTGCAGTCCCTGGGGAGTTCCAGCCAAGGGGTACAAGACGCGTAAAGTTAAAAAATTGTCCAGTAAATATATTTTAAGCCGTCGCAAAAAATAATGAACGAAGATAAGGAACGGGATTCATGGCAAGATCATTAAAAAAAGGACCCTTTGTGGATGGGTCGTTGTTGGAAAAGGTGGAAGTGATGAACCGGCGCAACGACCGAAAGGTCATCAAGACCTGGTCGCGCAGGTCCACCATCCTGCCGGAGTTCGTGGGACACACGTTCGCCATTCACAATGGCAAAAAGTTCATTCCCGTGTTTGTGACGGAGAACATGGTCGGTCATAAAATGGGTGAGTTTTCGCCGACCCGCACTTTTCGGGCGCACAGCGGAAAGACTAAAAAAACCTTATCGAAATAACCAGGGATAGCGAGCTGACGATGGACGTGAGAGCTGTACTGAGACACACGAGGACGACCCCGCAGAAAGCGCGGCTGGTGGCGGATATGATTCGCGGCAAAAATGTCAACGAAGCGATGAATGTGCTTTCGTTCACCCGCAAAAAAGCCGCCGGAATATTTCAAAAGCTGTTGAAGTCCGCCATCGCCAACGCCGAGGAAAATCACAAGGTAGTGGATGTCGATGATTTATACATTAAAGAGGTGTATGTGGATGCGGGGGCGGTATTGAAACGTCAGCTGACGCGGGCGCGGGGAATGGCCAACTTGATACTGAAACGCACCAGCCACATCACTCTGATATTGAACGAAAAAGACTAATAGGGAGATTGACGTGGGACAAAAAGTTCATCCTTATGGCTTTCGGTTGGGAATCAATAAGCCGTGGAGATCCAATTGGTATGCCAAGAAGGATTATCCTGAGCTCCTGCAGGAAGACATTAAAATCCGGACATATTTGAGGAAGGCTCTGTCGCACGCTGGAGTTTCGAACCTGGAAATTGAGCGTTCCGCCAACCGCATTCGGATCAACATTCACACCGCCCGTCCGGGAATCATCATCGGCAAAAAGGGGTTGGAAGTGGATCGTTTGAAAGAGGAAATTCAGCAGATCATCGGCGGCAAGCAGGTCAACCTGAATATCAAGGAAATTCGGCGGGCGGAGTTGGACGCTTCCCTGATTGCCCAGAACATTGCGTTGCAGTTGCAAAAGCGGATTTCTTTTCGCCGCGCGATGAAGAAGGGAGTGATGTCGGCGCTGAGGTTTGGCGCCAAGGGAATCAAGATTCGTTGTTCGGGACGCCTGGGGGGTGCCGAAATTGCCCGCAGTGAGTGGTATCGCGAAGGCCGGGTGCCTCTGCACACCCTTCGCGCTGACATTGATTACGGAACGGCCGAAGGCCTGACCACGTACGGTTTGATCGGCATCAAGGTCTGGGTATACAAAGGCGAAATTTTCAATGTGCCGGGACCTGCGGTGGCAGCGGAAGAAAATGCTAAATCCTGAAATAAAATTAACCAGCCGCATGTTGCTGTGGGAGACCTGATCTCATGTTGATGCCCAAAAAAGTCAAATACCGGAAACGGCATAAAGGCCGTATGCGCGGCACCGCTTTTCGCGGCGGTTCCATGAATTTCGGAGAATACGGATTGCAGGCTCTCAGTTGCGGCTGGATCACCGACCGACAAATCGAGGCCGCCCGAATTGCTATGACCCGTCATGTGAAACGCGGTGGCAAAATCTGGTTGCGTATTTTCCCGGACAAACCCATCTCCAAAAAGCCCGCGGAAACCCGGATGGGTAAAGGTAAAGGCAATCCGGAGTTCTGGGTGGCGGTGGTCAAACCTGGCCGTATCCTGTACGAAATGGCTGGGGTTCCGGAGGACGTCGCCCGCGAAGCTTTGCGGTTGGCTTCGCACAAGTTGTCCGTGGCCACGCGAGTGGTGGTCAATAAATAGGAAACGGAGTTAGATTTTATGAAAATGCAGGAAGTTCTGGATCTTTCGGAAAAAGAGCGCGAAGAAAAACTGAAGGATTTGCAGGAAGAATATTTTAATTTAAAGTTTCAGCTGGCCACCGGTAAAATCGAAAACCCCGGACGGCTGAAGCATATGCGCAGGGATATGGCCCGGATTAAAACTCTGGAGAACCGGAGCCAGCCAGACCCGCAGGCAACAGGCACTACTGAAGAAAAACCCGCTGGAGCTTGATGCGGCACTAACAGATAAGAAGTCGTTCAGGAGGCATTTTGAGTCAGAAGATAAGTCGGAAGGTTCTTACCGGAACCATAGTCAGCAATAAAATGGACAAAACCGTGGTGGTGAAGGTGGAGCGCAAGTTTCCGCATCCCAAGTTTAAGAAAGTGGTCAAGAGAACCAAGAAATACAAATGCCACGACGAGGAAAATAAATGCCTGGTGGGTGATGTGATCACCATGGTGGAAGTGCGGCCTCTGAGTAAGGAAAAACGCTGGTCGCTGGTGAGTATATTAAGAACCAAAACTGTAGCCGGGTGAGGAAACCATGATTCAATTGCGGACCGTATTGGAAGTCGCCGACAACTCAGGCGCGAAAAAAGTTCAGTGCATCAAAGTGCTGGGCGGCACCGGCAGGCGTTATGCCTCGGTGGGGGACATCATCGTGGTGGCGGTCAAGGAATCTGAACCGCAGAGCACCATCAAAAAGGGCGAAGTCAGAAGAGCTGTGGTGGTGCGGACCCGCAAGGAGTTGCGCCGGGCGGATGGCAGTTATATCAAATTCGACACCAATGCCGCGGTGTTGGTGACCGATGCTAAAGAGCCCGTCGGTTCCCGCATTTTTGGTCCGGTAGCACGCGAGTTGCGAGCCAAGAAGTTTTTAAAAATCCTTTCTCTGGCTCCGGAGGTGCTGTGATGAGCGCAGGCAAAGCCCATCTTAAAAAAGACGACATCGTTCAGGTGATCGCCGGCCGGGAAAAAGGTAAAAAAGGCAAAATCCTGATGCTGTTGCCAGGCGATGAAAGAGTGAAAATCGAAAAATTGAATATGTACAAACGGCACGTCAAGCCATCGGACAAAAACCGGCAAGGCGGTATCATGGAGCTTGAAGGCGCCATGCATTGGTCCAATGTTCTCCTGCTGTGCGACAAATGTGGCAAGGGTGTGCGCATCAAACGCAAAAAGCTGGAAGACGGAAAACGGGTCCGGGTTTGTTGCAAGTGCAACGAAGTCATTGACAAAAATTGATGAAAGTTTTACGGAAAACAGGTCATGTCGAATTTTAAAAAAGCGTATCAGGAAAAATTCAAGGCGCAGATCCAAAAAGAACTGGGTTTGAAAAATATGATGCAGGTGCCCCGTCTTGAGAAAATTGTGATCAACGTGGGATTGGGGGAGGCTTTGCAAAATTCCAAACTCATCGATTCCAGTGTGGATCAGTTGCGGCTCATCACCGGTCAACAGCCGGTGGTGACCAAATCGAAGCAAGCCATCTCCAATTTTAAATTGCGCGAAGGCGTGCCGATCGGAGTGCGGGTCACCCTGCGCGGCAATCAAATGTACGAGTTTTTTGAGCGGTTTGTGGGATTTGCCCTGCCGCGGGTGAGGGATTTCAAGGGGCTCTCGTCGAAAGCCTTTGACGGACGCGGTAATTACACCGTCGGCATCCGGGAGCAACTGATATTTCCGGAAATCGATTACGACACGATTGAAAAAATCAAGGGAATGAATGTCACGATTTGCACCTCCGCCAAAACGGATGAAGCGGGCAGGGTGTTGCTCAAGACGATGGGTTTCCCGTTCAGGAATTGATTCTTATTTAACGCAAGGGAATTTTATGGCCAAGAAATCCTTGATCGCCAAGGCGCAAAGGAAACCGAAATTCGCAGTTCGGGCGTACAACCGTTGTGCCGTATGCGGCCGGCCGCGGGCTTTTCTCAGGAAGTTCGGGATGTGCCGAATTTGTTTTCGCACCCGGGCGCTGTTGGGGGAGGTCCCCGGAGTGACCAAGTCGAGCTGGTAGGTACCGGCCCGGCTCTTTACTGGAGTGTTTTTTATTATGATGACCGATCCCATAGCGGATTTTTTCACACGCATTCGAAACGCCCTGAAGGCAAAACACAGCAAGGTCGATTTTCCCAATTCCAAGATGAAAGTCCGCTTGGCGAAGATCCTCAAGGATGAGGGGTTTGTTCGGGATTTCAAGACCGCCAAGGATAGCAAGCAGGGAGTCCTGCGAGTTTATCTGAAGTACAAGGATGGCGACCCCGCGATCCGTGGTATCAAGCGGGTCAGCAAACCGGGTTGCCGGGTGTACGTGGCCAAGGATGCCTTGCCGAAAGTTATTAATGGATTGGGCGTGGCGATTATTTCCACCTCTTCCGGAGTTATCACCGACGAGGGGTGTCGCCAAAAAGGAATCGGCGGCGAGGTCCTGGGTTACGTCTGGTGATTAAAGAGAAAAAGGATTATGTCTAGAATTGGTCGGAAACCCATCCCCATTCCTTCTGGGGTGGAGTGCAAAATTCAAGGATCCCACGTTACCATCAAGGGGCCCAAGGGGGAATTGCAACGCGATTGCCATCCCAACATGAAGATTGAAATGGCGGAAGGGCAGGTTCTGGTGACCCGCCCCTCGGACAGTCGCACCGACCGGTCCCTGCATGGCTTGACCCGAACCCTGATCAACAACATGATGGTGGGTGTTTCAGCAGGGTACATGAAACAGCTCAATATCGTGGGAGTGGGATACAAGGTTGAATTGAAAGGCAAGAACTTGGTGATGCAACTGGGTTATTCGCATCCCATCCATTACGCCAGTCCGGACGGGATAGAGTTTGAAGTCGATTCCAAGGCCAACACGATCAAGGTCAAGGGGATCAATAAAGAAACAGTCGGACAGACCTCGGCTGAAATCAGGAAGTTCAGGCCGCCGGAACCGTACAAGGGTAAAGGGGTGATGTATTCCGATGAACGAATTCGAAGAAAAGCGGGCAAGACCGCCGCTGGAACCCAAGGCTAACAGGAATCTATGAAAACTTCTATCCGACGCCACCTGCGGTTGCGCCGCAAGTTCAGCATCAAGAAAAAAATTCAGGTGCAAAGAGGCAAGTTGCGGCTGACGGTGTTCCGCAGTTCGAAGCATATTTATGCCCAGATCGTGGACGACGCACAGCGCCGAACCCTGGTCTCAGAATCGACGGCCACCCAAGCTTTTCGCGAGCAAATGCAGTACGGGGGCAATGTCAAGGCCGCCGCTTTGGTGGGTGCGCTGTTGGGTGAGAAGGCGGCGCAACAGGGGATTAAGGAAGTTGTTTGCGACCGCAATGGCTTTGCCTATGCCGGTCGGGTGAAAGCGTTGGCGGATGCGGTGCGGGCAAAGGGAGTTAAATTTTAATTCAACCGAGGTCGCTGGCCGGCCGGGTTTTCAGGAGACAGGGATTTGCGGGAACGAACGGCAAACAAACAGGATTTTGTTGATAAGGTAGTGAAGATCAACCGGGTTGCTAAGGTGGTGAAAGGCGGTCGGCGGTTCAGCTTCAGCGCCTTGGTGGTGGTGGGCAATCGCGAAGGCAAAGTGGGCTGGGGTTTGGGTAAAGCCAACGAAGTTCCGGAAGCCATTCGCAAAGCGTTGGAAAAAGCCAAGAAGAACCAGGTGGTGATTTCTCTGGAAGGGTCCACCATTCCTCACGAGATCGTGGGTTGTTACGGGGCCGGCCGGGTGTTGATGAAGCCGGCATCCCGAGGCACCGGTTTGATTGCCGGTGGCGCTGTGCGTGCTGTTCTGGAGGTGGCTGGGGTGAAGGATATTTTGACCAAATGCCTGCGCACCAACAACCCCCACAACGTTGTGAAAGCCACCATAAACGGTTTGTTGAATCTGCGGAATAAGGAGCAATACCTCCAACTCAGAGGCAAAGCGCAGGAATCCAAAATTTCGGCCTGAAGGGATCATGATTACATTATCGAATTTAAAAATTATTCCGGGATCTCGTAAAAACCCTAAACGCGTGGGGCGCGGTCATGCCGCAGGCCAGGGCAAGACCTGTGGCCGCGGTCAAAAAGGCCAGAAGAGTCGCTCTGGAGGCAACCCGCATCCCTGGTTTGAAGGCGGCCAGATGCCTTTGCAAAGACGGTTGCCGAAGCGCGGCTTCACCAATATTTTCAGAAAGACTTATGAAATTGTGAACCTGGATCAGCTGGCGCGGGTTTCTGCCGAGGGCACGATGACTCCCGAGGCGATGAAGGAAAAAGGGCTGATTCATAAAACGGGTGCGGTCAAAATTCTGGGCAACGGGGAACTGTCCAGTGCGGTGACCGTACACGCGCACAAGTTTTCCAAGTCCGCCGTAGAGAAAATCGAAAAATCTGGAGGAAAGGCAGTCGTCCTATAGATGAGTGGTGCAGAAAGTTTTGCCAATATTTTTAAAATCCCGGAGCTCAAAAAACGAGTTCTGTTCACTCTGGCCGTCTTGGCGGTGTACCGGATCGGGGCCCACATTCCGACGCCGGGAATTGACAGCGTTGCCCTGGCTGAAATTTTTGCCCAGGTAAAAAACACCATTCTGGGGTTTTTCGACATGTTTTCCGGCGGGGCGTTGAGCCGGTTGACCATATTTGCTTTGGGCATCATGCCCTACATCAGCGCTTCGATTATTTTGCAGTTGCTGACCATTGTGTCGCCGCATTTGGCGCGGCTCAAAAAAGAAGGCGAGCAAGGTCAGAAAAAGATTACGCAGTACACCCGTTACGGCACCATTGGCATCAGCATCATTCAAAGTACCGGCATCAGCATTGGATTGGAGGCCATGCTGAGTCCCGGCGGGGCGGCGATCGTGCCCAACCCGGGGTGGGAGTTTCGCTTGATGACGATCCTCACCCTGACGGCGGGAACTTCGTTCCTCATGTGGCTGGGTGAGCAAATCAACGAGCGCGGCATCGGCAATGGCATTTCCCTCATCATTTTTGCCGGGATCGTGGCAGGCACCCCCGCCGCGATTTTCCAATCGATGGATTTGATGGGAACGGGCGAGCTGTCTATCCTGATAGTTCTCATGTTGTTGGTGGTGATGATGGCGGTGGTGGGAGCCATCGTGTTCACTGAGGGCGGGCAGAGACGCATCCCCATTCAATATGCCAAGCGGGTGGTGGGCAGGAAAATGTATGGTGGGCAGAGCACGCATCTGCCGCTGAAGGTGAATACGTCGGGCGTTATCCCGCCCATTTTTGCCTCCTCCATCATTATGTTTCCAGCATCCATCGCCCAGTTTGGAAGCGTTGCGTGGATGCAGACGATTGCCGCCATGCTGACTCCGGGGACTTTCGTGTACAGTCTCATTTTCGTTGGGGCGATTTTTTTCTTTTGTTACTTTTACACCGCCGTAATTTTCAACCCAACGGATGTCGCGGATAATATGAAAAAACATGGAGGATTTGTGCCGGGGATCCGTCCCGGGGCCAAAACTTCCGAATACATCGACGAAATATTGTCCAAATTGACTTTTTATGGAGCCATGTACCTGTCTTTTATATGTATTTTGCCAGATTTTTTGATAAGGTATCTCAACATTCCATTTTATTTCGGCGGCACGAGCTTGCTCATCGTCGTTGGAGTGTCCCTCGATACAATGCAACAGATCGAGTCCCACCTGGTAATGCGCAATTATGACGGGTTCACGAAAAAAGGGAGGATTAGAGGGCGTCGAGGCTAATCCATGAGGTTGATATTGTTAGGTCCCCCGGGATCGGGGAAGGGGACACAGGCCAATTTGCTCCAAAGAAAGTTCAGGGTCCCCAAGATTTCAACGGGTGATATTCTGCGGGCCGCGGTGGGCGACCAGACGGAACTGGGAGAAAAAGCCAAAGTTTTTATGGACCAGGGCCAGTTGGTTCCCGATGAGATTGTCGTGGGGTTGATCAAAGAACGAATTGACGAGGCGGATTGCGTGGATGGTTTCATTCTGGACGGATTTCCCCGCACCATCGTCCAGGCAGAAAAGCTGGACGAGACGTTGAGCGCGTTGGGTCAGGAACTGGGCACGGTGGTTGATCTGGAAGTCGACCGGCAAGAGTTGCTGGTGCGGTTGGTCGGCCGGAGCACCTGTAAAAACTGTGGAACCATGTATCATCGCACCGCCCGGCCTCCAGAAAACCCGGGAGCGTGTAATGAATGCGGCGGCGAGCTCTACCAGCGGCCGGATGATAATGAGGCCACGATCGTTAAACGGTTGGCAGTGTACGAAAAGGAAACCGCTCCGCTCAAAGAATTTTACCGGAAGCAGAAGAAACTGAAATCCTTGAACGGGTCGGGCTCAGTCGAGGAAATATTTTCAAGAGTTTGTGAAATGGTGTCTTGATCATGTCCAAAGAAGAAGCGATCGAAGTTGAAGGGACGGTTCTGGAGCCCTTACCCAATGCCATGTTTCGCGTGGAGTTGGAAAATGGACATAAAGTCCTGGCACATATATCGGGAAAAATGAGATTGCATTTCATCCGGATTTTGTCTGGAGACAAGGTGAAAGTGCAATTGTCCCCCTATGATTTGACCCGGGGGCGGATCACCTACCGGTATAAATAGGAGTTGAAATTGTTATGAAAGTCAGATCGTCTGTAAAACCCATGTGCAAGAAATGCAAAGTCATTCGCCGGCGGGGGATCGTGCGCGTCATTTGTGAAAACCCGAAACACAAACAGCGGCAAGGGTAAACCCCTGGGGCCGGAAACATCTCTATTGGGAAAAAATTCCCAAGAAAGAAAGGACACATTGTGGCAAGAATCTCGGGTGTGGACATTCCCAAAGATAAACGAGCGGTGATCGCGTTAACTTATGTGTATGGCATCGGCGCGACGGCCTCGGTGAATATTTTGAAGAAGGCCGAAATATCTCAGGATATCCGGGTCAAGGACTTGACCGAAGAAGAGGTCACTAAAATCCGTTCGATCATTGACAAGGATTACGAAGTGGAAGGCGATCTGCGTCGCGGGATCAATATGAACCTGAAGCGTTTGATGGACATCGGGTCCTACCGGGGCCTGCGGCATCGGCGGGGTTTGCCAGTGCGCGGTCAACGTTCGCACACCAATGCCAGGACCCGCAAAGGACCCCGCAAGACGGTGGGCGCGAAATCTAAATAACTGAAAAAAGGTAAACCAATGGATAAGGGAAAATCCCCCAAAGGGGGAAAGAAGAGAAATAAAACCGCTCCGGAAACGGGCATCGCTCATGTCCGGGCCACGTTCAACAACACCATCATAACGATCGCGGATATGTCCGGGAATGTGATTTCCTGGTCGAGTGCTGGCGCGCAGGGGTTCAAAGGATCGCGCAAAAGCACACCGTTTGCGGCCCAGGTGGCGGCAGAAAAAGCGGCGATCAAGGCCAAAGACATGGGCATGAGAAAACTGGAAGTGCATGTCAAAGGTCCGGGTTCGGGACGGGAATCGGCCATTCGGGCTTTGCAGGCGGCGGGTATGGAAATCACCGTCATTCGGGATAAAACCCCCATTCCACATAACGGATGTCGACCGCGTAAACGTCGCAGGGTATAACTGTTTATTAAAGGGAGAATGATTTTGGCAAGATATATTGGATCGGTTTGCCGGCTGTGCAGGCGAGAAGGTGAAAAACTGTATTTGAAAGCGTCGCGTTGCGAAACTCCAAAATGCGCCATTGAAAAAAGGGCTTACCCACCGGGCCAGCATGGTCAAGGCAGGATTAAGGTCAGTGAGTACGGCATTCAGTTGCGGGAAAAACAGAAGGCTCGGCGGATTTATGGCGTTCTGGAAAAGCAGTTTCGAAAATATTTCAAGATCGCGGAACGCAAAAAAGGCGTCACGGGTGAAAACCTTTTGCAACTCCTGGAAATGAGATTCGATAGTGTTGTTTACCGGCTTGGCTTTGCCGGGTCCCGGAGTGCGGCCCGGCAAATGGTGCGGCATCGTTTTTTTACCATCAATGGCAAAAGGGTCGATGTGCCTTCCTACATTATGAAAAAAGGCGATGTCATCGCTCCCGTATCAAAAAAAATGGAGACGTTTCCCATTAAAACTGCTTTAGAAAAAATGGCGGGGAAAACTCTCCCGCAGTGGTTGACATTTGACATGGATAAGAAGGAAGGGACGGTGCAATCTCCCGCCAGCCGGGAAGATGTCGCCTTACCGATTCAGGAACAGTTGATTGTCGAACTCTATTCGCGTTGACGTTTAGCACAAAAAAACAAAACCGGCCATTGTTTTGGCGGATTTCTATGAAAAAACACAAGACCCAGTTGGAGGATTGAATTCATGATGCAGGGCATCGTCAAACCCAAAGGACTTGATTTCGATAAAAAAACGAAGTCAGAAGTATATGCAAAATTTAGAGCGGGACCCTTTGAACGAGGTTATGGGGTCACCGTTGGCAACTCCCTCAGAAGGATGTTGTTATCGTCTATTGAAGGAGCGTCCATCATCGGGGTGAAATTCGACGGCATTTTTCACGAATTTTCATCCATTCCAGGAGTGTTGGAGGATGTGAGTCAAATTATTCTCAATCTGAAAAAAATGAATTTGAGAATGAACGGCGAGTCCGATACTAAACGCATGTATTTGAAGAAAAATAAAGTCGGCGATGCGATCGCCGGTGACTTTGAAGCGGACCCAGATATCACCATCCTGAATCCAGACCATCGCATCGCTACTTTGGACAAAGGCGCCGAGTTGAATATGGAAGTGATCGTCCGGAAAGGGCGCGGTTATGTGCCCGCTGAAAAACACGATTTGAGCAACGAATCGGTTCAGATGATCCCCGTGGACGCTATTTTTTCTCCCGTGGAAAAGGTGACTTATACCGTGGAGAAAACCCGGGTGGGACAATCGACGGACTATGACGCGCTGGTGATGGAGTTGTGGACCAACGGAGGTATTATCCCTGAAGATGCCGTGGCGCACGCCGCAAAAATCGTCAAGGATCATATGCAGGTTTTCATTAATTTTGATGAAGAGCCGGAACCCGTGCAACCGCAGGTTGATGAGAAAAAACTGAAAATGATCACCAACCTGTCCAAAAGCGTGGAGGAACTCGAACTTTCTGTGCGTTCCTACAATTGTCTCAAAAATGCCAACATCCAGACGATTGCGGAGCTGGTTCAAAAGGGCGATACCGAAATGCTCAAGACCCGTAACTTCGGCCGGAAATCCCTGAATGAGATCAAGGAAATTCTTGAAGAAATGGGGCTGTCTCTGGGGATGAAGCTGGATGAGGATGACCTGAAGCAGATTCAGACCGCGCGCAAGAAAAAAGAATTGGAAACGGAAGTAGTGGATCGACCCTGATCGAAAGTTTAAGCTGGAGGCCAACAGCGGCCCACTGGAATTACGATGAAGCTCACAACAAATTAATCGGAGTGCATTGATCTTATGCGTCACTTGAAATCTGGGAGAAAATTTGGCCGAACCTCGGCTCACCGGAAGGCTCTGTTCCGGAATCTGGTCATCGCCTTGATCCGTCGTGAGCGGATTCGCACCACCCTGGCCAAAGCCAAGGAGCTGAGAAGCCATATTGAGAAAACCATCACCTTGGGCAAAAAAGGCACCCTGCATGCGCGGCGTCTGGCCTTCACGGTAGTGAATGAAAAAGACGCGTTCCTCAAACTGTTTGGGACCCTTTCAGAACGGTATGCCAATCGCAATGGCGGCTACACCCGGGTCATTAAAATAGGCAACCGCCGGGGCGACGATGCGCCGATGGCGTACATTGAATTGGTGGACCGTGAAGAAGAAGTCGCCGAAGCCAAAGGCGGTAAAAAAGCTCAAACAGATAAAAAGGAATCCGGCGAGAAAGTAGAGACAAAAAAGACAGAGGCTGGCAAAGAAAAAGCCTCCGCCAAAAATAAGGAAACTTCTGCCAGCGTTGCCAAAACCGGGGAAAAGGGGAAAACGGAAGATAAAAAAGCCGCGGGTAAGAAGGCCGCCCCTCAAAGCAAAAAGTCAGACAGCGGTGAAGGTAAATAAAAAGCTTTTTATACCCCTCCCCCCCGACCGACCCCGCGCCTTTTTTGGGTGCGCCCTCCAGAACAATCGAGATCCCATCGGTTCATTGTCACCTATAAATTCAGAACGCTTAAGCTGAGGCGGCTATCGGCTCCATTTTGTGGGGGTGTTTGCCCACCTTCATAAGCTTGTATTTGAACCGATAACGGGTGTTGTCATTGATCCAGAGCAACAGCTCTTCATAAGATTTGAAATGCTCGCTGAACCCGTAGTCCTCGCCCGTGTATTCGCAGGTTTCGATGCTGTGTTCCTTGCAAATGGATGGCCGGGTATCGTAAATAGCGCATTTGTTGTCTGCCGTTAAAAAATTGCAAACAGTGTCCATCATGATGTGCCAGCGTTTGCGATAGATATAAAATGAAACACCCTGGTGAGCGATCTGCCACAACATGGCATCATAATCTTTGCGACTTTCCGGTTCATCCACCTCCAAAGCGAAATAGGTGCAACACTTTGCCGGCAGACATTTTTTGCATTGGTCCCAAGGGTTCTTTATTTTTTTAACCTTTTTATTGGCCATTGAAAGATTTCCGTTTTAAGGTTGGGGTTATGAATAATCGTGGTTTGTTTGATCCGTTAAACAGCCATTCTCTATGCTATGTTCGATTGTAAAAGAAGGCAAGAAAGAAATGTTTCTTTATCCATTTTTATGCTTCCCGGCTCAGGTTGCCAAGACGAACCGCGGCTTCTCTGTTGGTCACTGTAATGATGTGGGGCGTTGGTCGTGTCCACTGTTGGTATGCTCTGTATCGGAAATGGAATTTAAGAAATGATATGCGGATGTCTTCGGGGCGGTTGAAATAATCCACGGGTCGCTGGTTTTTAAGCGCCGTCTTCTCCCAAGGTTGAAGTGTTATGGGATATTATGAGGAACAGATTCTTCCGCGTGGCATCAACTGGGTGATGAGTGGAAAAATTTTCCGCAGACTCCGTGCGCAATATCTTCAGCAAGTGAGCGGCGATATTTTGGAGGTTGGGTTTGGGTCCGGTTTGAATCTACCTTATTATTCCTCGAGGGTTGACAGGGTGTATGCTTTGGACCCCTCCCGGGTGGCGCACCGCTTGGCGGCACAAAGAATTTCCGTCGCCCCATTCCCGGTCGAAACGGTTGATTTGCGGGAAGGCATCATCGATCTTCCCGATCATTCGGTGGATCAAGTGGTGACCACTTGGACCCTGTGTACCATCCCCGATGCTTTATCAGCCTTGAAGGAAATGCAACGGGTGCTGAAACCGCATGGGAGGTATCATTTTTTGGAACACGGACGGTCTCCGGAAAAGCGGGTCTCCCAGTGGCAGGATATCTGGAATCCCCTGCAAAAAAGATTTGCCGGCGGTTGTCACGTCAACCGACCCATCCGGCAACTGATTATCGAGTCAGGATTTCGCATAGAGAGTCTTAATAATTTTTATATGGCGGGACCAAAAATATTTACCTACATGTACCAGGGAAGCGCGGTGTTGGATCGAGGTTGATTGTTTTAGGGAGGGGCAACGTAGTTTGAATTTAACCGCCGGTGCGAGAGCAATGGCCGGGAGGGAAGCCGGTCAGCGGGCCTGACGGACAGCCCGCACGCCACCGTTGGCGCACGCGCTGAACCGCCGCACGTTGGTGAAGCCTTTAACAAAATAAAAGCTGTATGCGCAACAATCCGTGAGGTCAGTATCTTCTATTTCGCCGGACCAATACCAGTAAGCCGCGCCATCGGCAAAAAGTGGGTCGAGGTGAAGCGGATTTTTCGGGTCATGATCCCATGCAAAAACGTTTTTCAAAGTGTCATCGTAAATGCTGTACAGTTCGATCACCGTGGGCATCCGCCAATCGGTGTGCCCGCCGGTTTTGAGCTGTTTGACATAAGCTTCCGATTCATGCCAATTCAGGCACCGGCCCCAATCCGCGTAGCTGTCTTTTCGGGTCCACATCAATCCGTTGCCTTCGGTGAGTGTGCCGTCCTGATTGTCGGTCAGGTGCACTTTCGATACCGGCGGTGGCGGCGGTACATAGGCGGGCGCTTCATAGGGTGCGTGGGGCAGATACGGGGTGGGGTCGGCCAGACTCCCAGTGGCTGACACCATTCCCAAAAGCAGAATCCAGCACCCGGCAATCCGCGATAGGCAGGAGGAAAATGGCAATGACTCCCATTGGTCTTTGATGCTGACATTCCTCATGAGGCGTCTCGGGTTTCAGGGCTGATATTTTCTGAGGTAGATTAAATCCACCCTCCTTTCCGGGGCCGACCGGGGATAATTAAACCACGCCGGCGGGAAGTTTTCTATAATTTAAAACCGCTGAAAATACCATCCATGCAAATTTCACTTGAAATTCAGTGGACTCTATTTTAACTTTCAGTAATACCCATCTGTTTTTTTAGCTGGGAACGTCTGCTTCAGTGGTCCCGGAAATTTTTCTTCGCTTCGGGCTTTTTCCGGTTCCAATAATAGACAGTCCCCTTATTTATAAGTGCTCGTGTTCCACTCCGATTGAAAGGAATAAAAATCATGACAACGTTTTTTGTTGCTAAAGTTTCAGACATTCAAGATGGCAAGTGCCAGGCCTTTGAGGTCAACGGTCAGAAAATTGCCGTGTTCAATGTCGGCGGCGAGTTTAAAGCCACCGAAGGCATCTGTCGGCATAAAGGCGGTACGTTGGGGGAGGGCGCCCTCGACGGCAAAGTCATTACCTGTCCCCTGCACGGCTGGCAATACGATGTCACCACCGGAGAATGTGTGGCCAATGATGCAGTCCAAAAGCTGGCGATTTATCCCGTTAAAATCGTTGATGACCAGATCGAGGTGGAACTTTAATTGCCGCGGATAAAACCCAGGCCCGCTAAGCGCCAGCCTGGCGCAGGGTCTTGATGGGCTTGTTGTTCAGGACATCGAGACTGCTCAATATTCCTGTGGCCGTGGTCAGGACCACCGCGAACAACCAGGCCCAGACCAAAGGCATCAGGCGGAGGTGCCAGGGCGACTTCACGATATACTCCATCACGGCCCAGGACAGGCCGACCGACAGCACGACCCCGATGAAACCCGCGATGATTCCCAGTGTGACGTACTCATAGCCCAGAATGAAAGCCACCGTTTTGCGCGTAGCGCCCAGCGTTTTGAGCAGGGCCGCTTCCTTGAGCCGCCGGAACTTGGTGGAAGCCACAGCGCCTGACAGAATGAACAATCCGCAAGCGATGGTGAAACCCGACATGAAGTCGACCAGCGTCAGCAGTTTGTTCACCACGGATTCTATCGTGTCGACAATGTCGCGGGTGCTGAGCGCGGTCACGTTGGGCAGGGCGTCCACCACTTCCTGTTGCAGTTCCTGCTCCTTGTCACGCGCAACGTAAACGGTGCTGACGAACGTGATCGGCGCTCCCGCTAAGGCGCCCGGCGAAAATATCATATAGAAATTGGTGCGCATGTTGCGCCAGTCCACCTTGCGGATGCTGGTCACCGTCGCGGTCACCGGGAACCCTTGGATATCCATTGTGAGTTTTGATCCCAGTTTGGCGCCGATGCGCCGCGCCGCGTCCTGTTCCATCGAAACCAGCGAAGCTTGCGCTTCCTCGGGGGTCCACCAGGTGCCCGCCACCACCTGGTTGCCGTGGCCCGGTGCCTCCGTTCTATAGGTCAAAACAAATTCCCGATTGATGAACCACTCTTCCCGCGGGCGGTTCTTAAATTGCCATTGATCTGCCCGGCGGCCATCAATGCTGACAAATTTAGACCGCACCAGCGGAGTCAGTTCTTCTTTCGCTTTCGGGGCAACACGCCGGACCACTTCCTGATAGGTTTCGGTCTGGTCTTTTTGGATGTCGATGAAAAAATAATTCGGGGGCCGGTTCTCGGTATTTTGATTCAACATGGCGATCATATCCATTTGCACCAGGCGAAGCGTGAGCACCAGCATGATCCCCATGCCGAGTGCGGTGATGATCGACACCGCCTGGTTGTTGGGACGGTACAGGTTGGCGAGGCCGTAACGCCGCGTCATGGAGGCCGGCGGCGGCAGGCGGCGCAGGATTTTCAGAAACACCAGTGAGATGCCGGCCAGCAGTCCGGCGGAGACCCCCAGGGCCAGCAGGAACACCGCGCCGCGCTGAATGGATTCAGCTTGCCAGAAAATTATAGCGGCCAGCCCCGCCAAAAACAGCGTCCCCATCGTCCACCTTTGCCAGCGCGCTCCGCGCCCCAGCTCCTCCTCTTCGGCGATGTGCCGGAACAATCGCAGGGGCGGCGTTTTCACCGCGCGGATCAGCGGCCACATAGTGAACAGCAATGTGGTGAGCAATCCCAACAACAACGACTGCACCGCCGGCCGCCACAAAAATTCCGGTTCCACGGAAAGGGTCAGCAATCCAGCCAGTTTGGATGGCAACAGGTATTGCAAGCCGTATCCGGCCAATACGCCGAGCCCACTCCCCGCCAGGCCCAGCAACAGGGCTTGTATAAGGTAAATGAAAAGTATGGTGCGTGATGTAGCGCCCAGACAGGTCAGGATGGCGATGGTGTCGAGTTTCTGCGACATGAAAGTACGAATGATCATGGCCACGCCGATGCCGCCCATCAACAGAGCGATGATGCCCACCGCGCCAAGGTATTGCTCCATGCGTTCGATGGAGTGAGTCAGGGAGGACTCCATGTCTTTGTAAGTGCGTATGGAGGCGGCCCGGTCCGTCAACCCGCGCTCAAGCAGCGCCAGGGCCCTTTCCAGATCGGCTCCTGCGGGAAGCCGAATCAATGTTTTGTGCTTCACCCGGCTACCGGGAGCGATCAACTCCGCCCGGTTCAAGGTGTCCGCTGAGACCATCACCCGTGGTCCGATACTGAAGGCGCGTGAGATGCGGTCGGGCTCGGCATCTATGATGCCAGAAATTTTCGCCTGGACCGATCCCAGTTGAAAATCATCGCCCACCACCAGCCCGGTCTTCAACAGAAAATTTGGCTCGACCAGGGCACCGCCATCGGCCAGTAAAGTATCGAGAGCGCCTGCGGGCCGGGTTTCGATTTTGCCGTACAAGGGATACAGCGGGGCCGTCCGGGGCACGGATTTCAATTCCACCAGCAGGCTGGCCTTGCGCTGGGAGGTGGCGGATGGGAAGCGAACCATAGCGTGCAGTTCCCGCACGAACAAAAATTCTGTGCCGGCCGGTAAGATCTTTTGTTGGGTGGCGCGGTCTTCCGGGCTCTGCGGCCAACTGCTCTTGATTGCAATGTCAGCCGCCAGCAGACCCTTGGATTCGCGTTGAATGGATTGTTTCAGAATATCGGAAAAACTTTTGATGGTCATCACCGCGCCGACGCCGATGGCCAGGCAGATCACGAAAAATATGAAGCGCCGCCCGGCGCCACGGGTTTCCCGCAACGCCAGTATGAATAATTGCGCCAACGTTAACTGCCGGGTGGTCATGAGGCGGGATTCACGAAATCGTTGACGATGCGGCCATCGGCCAGGGTCAGAACCCTTTCCGCGCGTTCGGCGATGTGAGCCTCGTGCGTGACCAGCACGATGGTGGCCTTTTTTACCCGGTGCAACTCGGCGATCAGGCCGATGATGTGTTCGCTGTTTTTGGAATCAAGGTTGCCGGTTGGCTCGTCGGCCAGCACGATGTCGGGTTCGTTGACGAAGGCGCGGGCCAGGGACAGGCGTTGTTGTTCGCCGCCCGAAAGCTGGGAGGGATAGTGATGCAGGCGGTCCTCCAGCCCCACCACGCCCAACAGGTTTTTTGATCTATTATGGGCGTGGTCCGCCCCGTTCAGTTCGGCGGCGAGAATCACGTTTTCCAGGGCAGTCAACGTTGGGATGAGGTGAAAGTTTTGGAATATGAATCCGAATCGGCGGCCGCGGAGCAGGGCCAGTTCATCCTCATTCAGTTTCGTGATATCCTCTTGGTCGATCACGATGGACCCGCTGGTGGGAGCGTCCAATCCGGCCATCAGGCTCAGCAGGGTGGTCTTGCCGCTTCCCGAAGGACCGGTCACCGCCACGAACTGGCCGTCGGGGATCGTCAAATCGATATCGGTCAGAATGTCCACCCGGTGGCCACCGCCGTGCAGGGATTTGTTCAACTGGCTGATCTGGATCATGGATTATGGGGACCCGGTCTAAGTAAGGGGCGAACGTCACCGCTGGTATCAATGAATTTAAACCTTCGCGTTACAACCATGTTCTATTTTTACAAAGTCCGAGGTATTGTTCCAGTGGTTTTTCCCCAGCGTGCCACTGGCCGGGCGTGGCCCGGAGCAAATAGGTCGAACTCAGATTTGTGCTCAATGATTATGAGGCATGGTTTCAGAGTTTGGCCCTCTGCCTCCCCTGCAAGGGGTCGGGCAAGGCCCGGAGCTGAATGGGTTACACGGCACTTGCGTGCAACAATGATTTAACATAATCCCAAGGTGTTGCTGGGCCTAAATAATTCCCCCTTTTTGAAGAGACCTTTGCATAGCCTGAAAATTATGGATCGGTGGGTCGCTTCGATGGGAAACCGATGAGCTCCCCCTTCTCCGAAGGGGGCTGGGGGGCTTTCTCCTTGGAGTGTTTATGGATTGTTCATCTTATGCAAAGCTTTCGTTGGCAGTACCCAAAGTCTTCGGTAGACTTTTCCCGCGCGTCCATGGGCCTGTCGGCAGGAACTACTTCCAGCGGATCATGGCGGGGCTGGCGCTGGTTTTTTTCTGTGGAATATCAACCCCTGTATTGGGAGAACCCGTGATCCTTGCGTTTGGAGACAGCCTCACCGCTGGCTACATGGTCGGCGAACAACACAGTTATCCAGCGCGCCTGCAGGAAATTCTGCAGGCCAAAGGCTATCCGCACAAAGTGGTCAACGCCGGGGTGACCGGCGACACCACGGCCGGCGGAGTGCGCCGCATCGACTGGTTGCTCAAGCATCAGCCCAAAATTGTGATCCTCGAATTGGGCGCCAACGATGGCCTGCGCGGATTATCGGTGGCCGCCATGGAAGCTAATTTGGCAACCATCATCAAAATTTGCCAGGCCAACCATGCCCGGGTCCTGCTGGCCGGTATGAAAGCCCTGCCCAACTACGGTAAAGAGTACAACCGGGAATTTGAAGCCGTGTTTACCCGGCTCGCCGAAAAACACAATCTGCCGCTCATCCCGTTTTTTCTCGCCAACGTCGCCGGTATCCAAAAACTGACCCGCCCCGACGGCCTGCATCCCGTCGCCGCAGGCTACGCCATCGTCACCCAGACCGTCTGGCAATACCTCGAACCCATGCTGGCGCAGAAATAAGAAATACCGGTATCACCTGCAGGCTTGGACATACTGCATAAGTTGATTCTGACAAGTTCCCTTGTTAAGGATTTTCCAGGCGGTGGCGGTTGCCGTTGGGAGGTCGGGCAGGATGCCGAACAGGTGGCACAGGGTGCCTGCCTGGTGGGCGATCATCGGGGCGGCGGGACCGGTGCCGTCTTGTAACGCCTGCTCGCCCAGTTGTGCCAGCGATTCACGTGTCGCCGGAATTTTTTTCAAAGCCTTAAACGCGTCGCCGATTTGCCGGGCGGTGGCGCTGTCGTACAGACTTTCATAATCGAGTTTCTTTTCCGCCACTTGTTCGCCGCCGGATTCGACAAACACTTTGCCTTGTTTGTGGACGCCGAACAAGGTGCCGCCTTCCATACCGTTGCCGATGGCCACGCTGTCGAATTTGCTCAACTTCGCCACGGCCAGCATGGACACTTCATAACCGGGATGAAAGTAATTGGTGGCCAGATAATTTTTTTCAGCTTGGAGCGGCAACAGCATTTTTTCCAAGGTGGCCAGCATGGGACGCTTCACGATTTCCACGCGCAGGTCGCGCAGGCTTTCCAGTGGCGGATGGCTCTGCCGGGTGCTCAGGTATCCAAATTTGAATTTTTCGATGAGTTCTTTTCTTTTTTCGAACGGTTGCTCCGCCGCCACTCGATAATGGTTGACCAGCAGGTCTTCAAAGGTGATGCCGAACTTGGGCGGCAGGGGCAGGGTGGAGTGGCCGTAGGCCGGCAGGCCCATCGCGGCCAGCACTGGCAGAGCGTAAAATCCAAAATAAGGCACGCGGTTGAAGCCGTCGAAGGCGTCCGCCACCTGCAGGAGGCACGGCAGGCTCACCGATTGTTTCACCGTGGTGTCGTCCAAAGCCCGCCAGTAGCCGATGTTTTCCGCGACGGTTTCGAGTTTCATCCGGGCGGCGATCAGAAACAGCGCGGAGCGCACCTGGGACACCTCGCCGTTCAATATCATGCGCAGACCGTCTGCGGCTTCCAGCTCGGTCAGGTCCTTGCTCATTTTTGGTCCGGTGGCGATCTTGACCAGGTAGGTCTTCATGCGTTGGTCGGCTGGGATGGATGAAATTTCATTCATAGACTTGGGCTCTGGCCTCACGGCCTCATTTAGAGTAGAATAGCAGTTTCATTTACCTAATGGATTATATGCCTGAAACGGAAATAATTGAACCGCCTAAAAAGACCCGACGGCGGCCGGTGAGCGTCTTGTTGACCTACCCCAGCACCAACGACGTGGCGCTGGCCAATCTGGGATTTCAACGGGTGTACTCTCTGCTCAACCAGATTGACGGCGTGACCTGTGACCGGTTCAGTTTGCCGGTTGGTTGGGACCCGGAGACGTCGCAGTTGAAATCCGACCAACTGCGCTCGCATGATTTGGGCCGTCTCCCCGGCGATTTTGACATCATCGCGTTTTCCATTTCGTTCGAACCGGATTATCTCAACACGGTTCTCATCTTAAAATATTTCGGCATCCCGCTGAAGCGCACGGCGCGGGACCGCCGGTACCCGTTGATCGTGGCCGGCGGCTCGGCGCTGTTCATCAATCCGGAGCCACTGGCGGACGTCCTCGACCTGTGTTTCATCGGCGAAGGGGAAGGACTGGCCGAACGATTTTTTGATCTGGTCACTCACTCGGACTGGGACGACCCGCGGCAATTTCTTCCCGAAGCGGCGCAACTCAGTGGGATCTACGTTCCACAATTCTATCATCCGGTGTATGAAAAAGACCGGCAGGTCGCTCTCCGGGCCGAACCGCAGGTGTCCGCACGGGTGGAACGGCATTGGGTGGCGGAGGATTCGCCCGACCTGTGTACGCATTCGGAAATTCATGATGAAGTGTCGACCTTCAAGGACATGGCGTTGATGGAGGTGACACGCGGGTGCATTTGGGCCTGCCGGTTTTGCACGGCGGGGTTCATTTACCGGCCCCCGCGCGAGCCTAATCTGGAAACCACCTACAACTCGCTGGCCAAAGTTTTAGACGAGCAGGGCAAGGGCGCGTCGACCATCGGGTTGGTCGGCCCGTCGGTGACCGATCACCCGCAACTGCTTCCGTTGGCGCGGCGGTTGGTGGCGGAAGGCAAAAAACTGTCGTTTTCGTCGCTTCGTATGGAAACACTCACCGATGAGCTGGTGGATCTGATTTTGAAGAGCGGACAGAAGACCCTCACCATGGCGGTGGACGCTCCGTCCGAACGCATGCGCGACGTCATCAACAAATCCGCGAGCGATGACTTCATCATCGACAAGTGCCGTTTCCTGACCGAGAAAGGCATCCTGCATTTGAAAATTTACTCCATCATCGGCCTGCCCGCCGAGGAGGACGAGGACATCGACCAGTTCATCCGGCTGGTGGAGAACATCCAAAAGGTGTATGTCGAGGCCTGCCGCAAGCGCGCCAGCATCGGCACGGTGACCATCAGCCTGAGTCCATTGGTGCCGAAACCGGGCACGCCGTTTCAGTGGCATCCCATGGAAGCGGTGACGATCCTCAAGAAAAAGTTCATGAAAGTGCGCAAGGCGCTGGGCCGGCTCCCTAACATTCAACTGAGTTTCGGCTCGCCCAACGAATCCTACCTGCAAACTTATTTTTCGCGCGGGGACCGGCGGGCCATGAGTTTTTTTGAAGAATACCTGGCCAACGGGCACGACGCCAAGGCGGCGTTGCAGGCCGCCCAGCCGCATCCCGATCAGTTCGTGTACCGGCAATTCCAGAAAAAAGATTTTCTGCCGTGGGACATCATCGACCACGGTTACTTCGCCGATTTTCTCTGGCAGGATTATCAGCGCGGTTTGCGTCAAAAGCACACGCCTGTGTGCGACACCGCCACCTGTAAAATCTGCGGCATCTGTTAGCGCATCCTGAAACTTCCATTCCGCCATGGCATCGACACCCCACTTTGAAAAAATGCACAAACTGCCGGAGCCATGCCGGTTCTTCGACCTGAACGCGTTGTGGTATTTCCCCAACCGCTGGGTGGTGCGCGTTTTGTATCCCCTGCCCATCTCCGCCAACCAGATCACTTTGCTGGCGCTCATGGCGGGGCTGGCCGCAGCGGGGTTTTATGCTTTCGGCGGGGAGCGGGCCTTCTTTTTTGGCGCGGTGTTCCTGTACGGCAAGCTGTTCCTGGATAATGTGGATGGACCGCTGGCGCGTTTGCGCGGTGAGGTGTCGCGGCTGGGACGTTTTCTGGATTCGTTTGCGGATTTCACGGTGGCGGTGGCGGTGTATGGCGCCATCACCTGGCGGCTGGCGCAGAGTTCACCGAACCCGGCATTCCTCTGGGCGCTCGGCATTTTAGCTTTGCTGAGTGGGTTACTGCAATGCAGTTACTGGGTATTTTATTACGTGCATTACGCGTCAAGAGTGGGCGCCTATGAAAACAACCGCACCGATGAAACCGTGACCGAACAGGACCGGCAAGCGGCGGTGGCGGGCGAATTGCCGGGCCTCGTACTTTTTCTGCAGAAATTTCACAACGCCGCTTACGGCTGGCAGGACCAGGCTGTGGCCATGTTTGATGGCCTCAGCCGTAAACTGGCCGGTGGGGCCGGCGCGCCCGAACAGCCGGACCGCTGGTACGCGGACAAAACTTTTCTGGTTTGGATGGGCCCCCTGTGCGTCTGTAGCAACACCATGGCCCTCATTGTGTTTTCCCTCATCGGCCAGCTCGAATTGTTTTTATATCTGGTGGTGTTGCTCGGCAACGGTTATTTGATCGGATTGCAGGTTTGGAAAATTGCTCGATACAAGAGTGCCGTTGGTCACTAAACTCAGCGGTGAACCGGGTCACCCTTCGACCGGCTCAGGATGACAGGAGACGTCACCCGTGTTTATCTGTGAAATCCCCCCTGCCCCCTTCAAGAAGGGGGAGCCATTGTTTTCTCCCAGTGAATTCTGGCCCAATAAATTGGGCAACTACACAAAACCTGTATTCTTCGCTTGCGCCCTCCGCGTCCTCTGCGGTGAACCGGGTCATGCTTCGCCGCCCCTTGCAGGGAGGCAAAGGGTTGAACCTTGGAGTTATGCCTGGAAACTACTGAGTGCCAGCAGGAGTTCGGCCCCATTTGCTCCGGGCTTTGCCCGGCTGGCCGTGCGCCGAGCACTAATTCATGCGGACGTCGTGTCCCGATTTGGCCAAGGTTTTGGATTGCTGAACGATGGCGATTTTGAGTTGCAGGTGAGACATCACGGTTTGGTGACGTTTGAGGGCGTCCGGTTCTTCGACCAACTGCTGTTGCTGGTGGGGCGGCAGTTCCAACAAGTAGGCCAAAAGGTCGACCACCTCGCCGAGAGTGTCGCTCCCTGACAACTCCAGCTCCGCAATTTGCGGGTTGGTATCCGGTAGGAGTTCGGTGAATTGCTGGTAGGTGTTCATCAAGCGCACCATCTCCGGATCATTTTCTGCATACGGACGGTCGTTGATGGCGGGCAGAAGTTCCACCTCCGCCTCACGGAACGGGCGATCTCCCACCTCGCGAACGACCCGAAAGCGGCTTTGTCCGCGCAGGAGAATGTTGTATTTGCCGTCCTCCAGCCGATCCCACTTTTCCAGGTTGCCAGCACAGCCGATGGGTTTGATCGCCGGACCGCCAAAGTATTCTTTCTCATAACCCGGCTCCAAAAGGACCATGCCGATCCATTGCCCGGATTCAATCGAGTGGGCCACCATATCCCGATAGCGGGGTTCAAAAATGTGCAGAGGCAGGACGGTTTTCGGATAAAAAACTGACGCAGGCAGGGGGAACAGCGAAATGCGTTTGGTTTCCATAATATTTTTTTAAAGATGGATTATTTGAAATTGCAACAGGCCCCAAGGGTCCGGAATAATTATATCGCGTTGTCCTTCTTGGTGAGCTGTTTACTTTCCGAAAAAAGTTAGTCACCGATTCCTTGAATCCTCAGAGGTTCCACACCTTCTTATAATATATTGAAATGTTGATGTTTTTTTGACTAATTGCGCCAGTTGTTCTAACCTTTTTCGCAATATGACCGCCACCCCCGAACAGATTTGCTCCAAAATTAAAAATTCGCTGACCGATTCCGGGATGTTTTCCGCTGATGAAGCCGACCCGGCCCACCACTGGCGGATTTCGCCTGACCCTTATTTCCTGACGCCCGATGATTGCGCATTTTTTGAAGGGCTGGGCGAACATCTCTTGAAATTTTACGGTGCTCTCAACCGCTTGTACCTGGACAGCGCCAAGGGTAAAGCCCCGGCGTGGGTCGCCGAGTATCTGGATTTGGGCAAGCCGTCCGACCTGATTGATTTTGGGAAGATGAAGCGGTTCAAAAACCAGCTTCCGGGGATCATTCGCCCTGATGTTATTGTGACCGAAACTGGATTTTCCGTCACCGAGCTGGATTCGGTGCCGGGTGGATTTGGCGTGACTGCCGGATTGATGGACTGGTATGCCCAAAATGGTTGGAATGTGCTGGGTCAGGAAAACGGGGGCCTGCCGTCCAAATTTCAGCAAATGATTGAATCGTATGCGGGCAAACCGGGTTGTACGCTGGCGCTGGTGGTCTCCGACGAGTCGCGGGATTATCTCAGGGAGATGCAATATTTGAGTAAGATTTTGAATGACAGGGGATTCTCAGCGTATGTGGTGCATCCCAAAGAGGTATTATTTAAGGAAGAGGGGTTGTCTCTGGAGATGGGGACAGGCGAAGTTGCAATTGACGTAATTTACCGTTTTTTTGAGCTATTTGACCTTAAAAATATCCAAAAATCGGAACTTTTGATGTTTTCTGCGAAAAAGGGCCGGGTCCGGACCACGCCCCCGTACAAGCATTATTTGGAAGAAAAGCTTAGTTTTGCCCTGTTTCACCACCCGGCCTTGAATGATTGGTGGGAAAAAGCCCTGGGGGTTGAAACTTTTGCCCTTTTGGCTCATCTAATTCCAAACACCTGGATATTGGACAATCGTCCTCTACCGCCGCACGCAGTGATCCCGGATTTGGTTCTGCAGGGCAACCAGGTGAACGATTGGAAGGACCTTTACCCCTTGACCCAGAAGGAGCGGCGGTTGGTGATCAAGCCTTCCGGGTTTTCCCCCGAATCGTGGGGTAGCCGGGGAGTGGTGATTGGCCACGATGTATCCAGTAAGGATTGGCAGGCGACCCTCGACAAAGGGTTGGGGGAATTCCCGGCGCAACCCTACATTTTGCAGAAATTTCACAAGGGAAAACGGGTCACTGTCCGGTATTGGGATGTCCCATCTCAGTCTCTTAAGGACATGGAAAGCCGGGTGCGATTGACCCCTTATTATTTTGTCATCGGGGACCGGGCGGAACTGGGCGGTATTCTGGCCACTCTGGTGCCGCATGACAAAAAGAAAATCCACGGTATGGTGGATGCGGTCCTAGCGCCTTGTGCCCGGACCTAAAAATTAAAGTTGGCAGTATGATGAAACTCTATAACATTGACGGTTGCGGTTATTGCGGTATGGTCCGGGAAGTTTTGGAAAAACTGGACCTTGAATACGAAAAAATTGATGTTCCCTGGCCGCACCATATGCGGAAAGAAGTCAAAGAAGTATCGGGCCAGAGTCATGTTCCCGTCATGGTCGATGGCGAAGTCATTCTCAGTGATGAATATGAAATCATCGACTACTTGAAAACTACTTATTCTTCCAAGACCCAAAATTAAATAAAGGTAAAACATGGAACTCTGGCAAAAACAATTGAGCGCGAGTGTAGTAAAAGTGGAAGACTTGCCTTTCGTTTCCGGTTCTGAGGTGTATAAGGAAAAACTTCGGAGAGTGTCCGAAATTTTCCCGATCCGCATCAACTCATATTTTCTGGAACAAATCAAAGAAGAGAACGACCCGTTATGGAAACAGGTGGTGCCCTCTGTAGAAGAGTTGGATGACTTTCTGAGCGCCGAGGAATCGCTGGAATCTGATCCGCTACGTGAAGAGCGGGACATGCCCGTGCCCGAGCTGGTGCACCGTTACCCGGACCGGGTACTGCTGATGCTGAACAACCAATGCCCCATCATTTGCCGGTTCTGCACCCGCAAACGAAAAATTGGATTTCCCGGCATCGTCACCCGCGAAACCCTGCGCCAGGGCATCGAGTACATCGCTCAACATCCTGAGATCCGTGATGTCATCATGTCCGGCGGCGACCCTCTGCTGGTGCCGGATAAAGAGCTGGAACGCATTCTATCGGCGTTACGCGATATATCTCATGTGGAGATTATCCGCATCGGCACCCGCGTGCCGGGAACGCTTCCGGAACGTATCACTCCAGAGTTGTGCGCCATGTTGAAAAAATACCATCCCCTGTACGCCAACCTGCATTTCAATCATCCTGATGAAATCACTCCGGAAGTGGAACGGGCCTGCAACCGGCTGGCCGATGCCGGAATTCCGCTGGGCAGTCAGACGGTTTTGCTGAAAGGCGTGAACGACGACGTGGAGATCATGAAAGAACTGATGCTCAAGTTGCTTAAAATGCGCGTGAAACCTTATTACCTTTATCAGGCTGACATGACCCTGGGCACCGATCATTTTCGAACCACCGTTGAAAAAGGTTTGGAGATCATCCAGGGATTGATGGGGCACATTTCGGGAATGGCGGTGCCTTATTTTGTGATTGACGCGCCCGGCGGCGGCGGCAAAGTCAGACTGCTCCCCGATACGGTGATTGAGCGCAATGATAAAGAAGTCATCATTAAAAACTTTGAGGGAAAAGTTTTCCATTACCCGCAACCGGTTGATAAAAAATCCAAACCCCGAAGAGCCGACCCCGCTGTCCCTGCTGCTACCGAAAAGCTTTGTGAAATGGCTTGATCTCCTGGCCAGTTTGAAGAAGTTTGGAAATGCCTTTCGGCCCGTTGGTTCCGTTCTTCAGTCCGAGCGCAGTCTTCTTTTTTGACAGCCCACCTGCGCACATTTATACTGAAATCCTTGTGAACTATTTGCCTGCAGGATGGGCCATGTTTTTTGCCAGACAGAAAAATGCGCAAGGATTTTCCGCGCTTGAAATAATCATGGTGATAGTCATTGCCGGTGTTTTAGGCGCAGTGTTCATGCCGAGATTATCGACCGCCCCGATCAGTCTCGCCACGGCAGTGAGCACTATCCAGTCGGACCTCAGATTTGCGCAGGAGCTGGCGATGTCGCGCAACCCCACGCCGGGAACACCGATTGGGATCACCTTCAGCGCGGGAACGAGAACCTACACCGTCACCGATCCGGCCGGCGCCGTGACCATTGTGCGGAATTTGCCGTCCGATGTGATCCTCACCGTCGGCGGAAGAAGATCTATTTCACGACAGCGAATATTATTTTAATCTGGCTGTTTATTATCACCAGAAAAAAAATTATTTGAAGGCGCTGGAGTTGTATGACAAGGCGTTGCAGTTGGACCCCGCTGATGCGCGGCCTTATAATAACCGAAGCTTGATCCATCAAAAGCTTGGCAACAAGGATCAGGCCGTCGAAGGATTTTTAAAGGCCATTCGTCTGGACCCCGAATACGGCAAACCTTATAACAACATGGGCTTGGTCTATTACCATGAGGGTAATTATTCCGGTGCGGCGGCAAATTTCGAAAAAGCCATAGAGCTGGGTGAGAATCATATGGAAAGTTACAATAATCTGGCCATTGTGTACAAAAATTTGAACCGCCTGAAAGAGGCCAAAGCATTGTATGAAAAAATTCTCACGCGGGTTCCCAGCCATGCGGAGGCCAGTTACAATCTGGCGTTGCTGTTGGAGGATGAAGGAAATATTGATTCCGCTGTTCAGTTCTACCGCCGATTTGTG
>SMVS01000072.1 GCA_004357435.1 Nitrospina sp.
GGCGTCGACGGTTTGGACGGTCAGGTCTTTGCTGAGGGTGTCTTGCAGGAAAGTTTCGATGTATTGCAGGGTGCCGGTGGTGGAGCTGGGGCAGGTGCCGCAGGCGCCCTGGTAATGCACCTTCACCACATTGCCCTCGACCGCCAGCAGAGTGATGCCGCCGCCGTCGTTGGCGAGGGCTGGGCGAATGGCATGGTCCAGCATGGCGTCAATGACATCGCGCTTTTGCTCGCCGGTCAGTTTCGGAAAATCCTCGACATCGATTTGCTCCAGAATGTCAGAGGCTTCGACTTTCGGCTGTTGGTCTTCATCGCAGGTTTCGTAAAAGGCGCAATGTTGTTCGAGGGTTTCCTGGATGGGTTCCATGATCGTCGTCCAACCCACCACGGGCGACTTGGTGATGGTCACGAAATTTTCCTTAACGTAAACATTTTCCACGCCGTAAATTTTAAACAGCGCTTCCGCCATGGCGTCGCCTTGGGCCGCGTCGGCGGACTCAAAGGTTTTGGTGCCTTTGCGAATCACATCCTCGCTCATGATGAACTGCGCGGCTTCCGGATTGGGCGTGTGGTGAAACGTCATGACTTTGAAACGGGATTTCGACGGCGGTGTTGCATCGCCATTTTTAGCCGAGGCTCCGTTGCCAGGCGGCGTGCCCCCCCCAAAAGACTTTTTAAACCAATCGATGATCGATCCCATTTTTTATCCGGAAAAGGTGTTCAGATGACCCTTCCATTCTGACCGCTCCATTATACGGAGATTTGATGGAAATGAAAATAACTCATTTGGAGAGGCGCGTTCTCACTTGATTTTTAAAGGGTTGTCTCATTTATAACGGGATGTTTGCACACCCCGAAAACTTTAAACTGCCACTGGCGTGTCCCCCCTTCTTCGAAGGGGGCTAGGGGGTTTTAGCTTTGGTACAACCGCCCAATTTATGGGGCGGCTTTCAAAACCGCTCGATAAATCGAGCAACTACAAAACCGTACTTGTGCCTCGCTCAACTGCCGGTGGAACCGAAACCGCCGGTACCGCGCGCCGTATCTTCTAAATTGTCCACCGCAAAAAATTCCAACCGTTCCACTTTCTGTATGAGGAGCTGGGCGATGCGATCGCCTTTGCGGATCGAGTGGTCATCCGTGGAGTGGTTGAACAGCAGAACCTTGACCTCGCCCCGGTATTGGCTGTCGATCACCCCGGCGCCGCAATCCAGTCCCTGTTGGACCGCCAGTCCGCTTCGGGGCCAGACCAGCCCGACATGGCCTTCCGGCAGAGCCAGGCGGATTCCCGTCGCCACCAACGCCCGTCCCTGGGCCGGCACCGTGATGTCCACCGCCGAGCGCAGATCCGCGCCAGCATCTCCCGGATGCGCGTAGTGTGGAATGAGTTCACCATTCACCGCGCAACGCAACGGAGCTGAGTCACTCATTAAAATTTAATTTTTTTTGGGGAAAATTAAAAAGCCCTGCCGGGTCTTGACACTGTATGGAGACTGGACCGATTAAAGCATTTTCTGGAAGCCGGAGTTGAATCCTGTCCTTGGCAAAACAGGGGTTGTTGGGACTACTTCCGCAGTGCCTCATAGTGGCGCCGGCAGGGCTAAATTCGGAAAGGATGGCGGGTTACTTTTTGGCCTGGACCCCTGAGGACCCTACTGAGACCGCAAAAATTTCTCCATTGTACGCCGCTTGGAGTGAGCTTGTATGCCGAATGCTTATTGAGGTTTCGGCCGGCGCTCAATACATTTGAGGATTTGGGAAGGGGCTTGTTGAGTAAACCAGATCGCGTAAGCTTTCCGGGATACACAGTCATGGAGAAAAGTTCTAAAGTAACCCGCCGCTGGCAGGGAAATCGGTTGATCGTTTGGGTTGCCTTTGCCATCTATATTTCCGAAAGAATGAGTTTATTCAGGCTCATTTATTGCGATAATCTATTTTACTTGTACTATGCTTTATCTTGTAGTGCGCTGAGAATATACCACTATATATAGTATTGTGTCAATTAATTTATTGTCCCATTTGGGATATTTTTATAACTGTATATAAAACAATAGATTATCTATGTTTTTTCATGCGAATTGATTTACCTTTAATTACCGGACACAACATTTTGAAGGGTGAGTGTGGTGAGACATCTATATGTTGTGGTATTGCGAAGATGGCGGCTGTCAGTCAGCTTGAGGTGGATTGGGGTCATTCAGCCCTCATTTTGAACCGATCCAGGTGATCGGGGATTTCCTCCAGAAAGCGTTTTTTGATTTTGTAAATCCTGCTCTGCCCGTCGACGCGGGCATAATGCAAATCGCCATCCGCGACCAGTTGGCCCACGATAATTTTACCAAGGGCCAGCTTTTGGGCGTCCTGCAGGGTCAACGTCATGACCGGCGCATCCAGGCCCGCTTGGTTCCGCTCCCCCGGTTCCGCCAGGGAGTCATATTGCAGATTTTTGGCGGTCCATAAAATATCCCGGCCGATGAACGCGTCCAGTTTCTTAATGGACTCCGGTTGCAACAAGGACCACTCGTCGCCAGTCCGTTTCAATTCAAAAGTTTTGCCAGGGGTCTCAATGAAAATACCGGCCACCTGATTTTTATCGAACTGCAACAATTGTTTGTTTTGCAGATCATTCGCGGACCGAAAAAGTTTATTCACGGTTTTCGCGTCAAGGAGGAATACCGTTTGATCCCGGCTTCGCGAAGCGAAATACTGGCCGCCGGAGCCGTTGGCGCGACCCAGCAGGATGGATTCCTCAGACCCATCATTTTTTGTGATCCGCAATTCTTTTTGCGGCACGTCCAAACCGAAGATTTTCAAGTTTCCCTGTTGCACAAACTCGGCCACGCGGGCGTCCTTCAAATCAAATAACAGGCTGTTGATTGCCGCCGGGTCTGCCGACGTGCTGTCGGCTCCCGCCAAAACCCACTGCACCGTCCCCTGATCGTCCCGGCGGATTACCTGCACCGTTTGCAACGCATGACGGATCGTTATCCTGGCGACTTCAGTGTCCTCGATCTCCATGAGCGTTTTGTCCATGAATGACAGCGGATTTTTTGAGAGGGTTTGGAACAGGCCGGTGCCCACCGTGAACACATTGCCGGTTTTATTTCTTTGAGCGTGGTAAGCGTTCTTGCCTTTGGCGGAACCCAGGCGCAGGGTCCACGGGGGGCTCTCTTTGCCGAGTTGCACCGTCAGGACGATGGTCGGTTGGTCCAGCCCGTAAAGTGACAAATCGTCCGGCGTCTCTTCAACGAAGTCCCGGATCCGCTGGGCGCGGACCGCGTTCAATAAATTTTTAATTTGATGAGGATCCCCTTTGGCGGCTATCGGGCCCGTCAAATCCCATTGCGCCTCCCTTTTGGTGAACGTTTGTACCTCCCCCAGGTAATTGATGATCAGGCCGGTCACCTCATCGGTTTTATAATTGAACAGGGTTTTGTCGCGGAGGCTGTCCAGCGATTGGTTGATCTGGGCTTTGCTGAGGGATGCCAGCAGGACTCTCTTTTGATCCGCCACCTTGAAAAATGTGGTGCGGCCGATGGCGTGCGTGTCGCCCACCAGCAGAGTGAACGTTTTATTTTTCTGGCGGTGAAGAATGATTTTTAGAGAAGGTTGGTCGAGACCGTAGGTCGCAAGATCAGCCGGTTCCTCTTCCACCACGCGAGTGAACTTCGCGTCCTGCAATTCCGTCAGCAGTTGATTCACCCGGCCGGTGTCAGCCGCGGCCTGAAGGGGCTCGGTGATTTCCCAATCAGTGGCACCCCGGCGTTGAATATGGATGGTCTGGTGGGGTTGGACCAGATCGACGGCCTCGATCTCGGGCAATTCAAACAGCAGAATTTTTTCGGCGCGTTCTTTTTCCGCGTCCATCTTTTTTGCGGTGGGCACTTCGATCAAAACCGTATAAAGGACGAGGCCGACCAAAACCAGAACGAGCCAAATGGTTCCTTTGAACTTCATAGCGAACGTCTTATCCACCACACCCTGAAACCCGCCAGCATCATTAAGGAGGGAATGACCCCGACGCCGACTACAAACGCGAAATTGCCCTGACCTTGGGTGAGCGGCATGGGGCTGGATTTGCGTTGCTTGGGCCGAATGGCGATGAGGTTTTCCTCGGCCAACAACCACGACGCGATGTTGAGAAAAAAGTCACCATTCCCGTACAAATTGAAGAAATTGTTAGTGGCGAAATCCGAATCGCCCACCACCACCAGGTTGGCTTTCAGAGATGATCCGGAATTTTTTGAGTTTGCAGACTCGCCGCCGGCAGACTCGCCGTCAGCGGGGTCGCCGAGAGGGCTAGCATTGGATTGTTTCGCCTCGCCCGGCAAGGTCTTGGTGACTGCCACCACCACCGGCACCGGACCTTTGAGATCCTGGCCCTCCGTGTATCGGACCTTGCCGCCGGTCCTGTATTGGGTTTCGGCCCAGCTGTCCGTTCCCGCGAACAACACTTCCGTGGCCTCTATGCCGGGTTGGGATAGCGCTCTCACCGAGCGGAGTAGCGGGAAGATGGTTTGCAGGGTGAAGTCCTTGGTGGTGCCGTGAGGTTTGATGATACTGACAATCGGCGTGGTGTAGTCGGAGCCGAACATTTTTGCCATGGGGTCCACCACCAGATCGTCCTGCACCTGGATGCCCCATCGTTTCAGCAGGGGGTCCAGCCCGACATTGGTCTGCGGGTCGAGCAGAATAAAAACCGCGCCGCCGCGGTTCAAGTAGGATTCAATGGCTTGCAGTTCAGATTCCTGGAGCGGTTTGGTGGGTCCGTTGACCACCAGCAGGTCTGCCGATTCCGGAACCGAGCCGGTCTGCAGCAAGAGCAGTTTTTCCACCTTGAAATTATCTTTTATGAGGGATGCTTTGGCCTGGGAATAACCTTGTTTGCCCGCGTCGTCGATTCTCCGCTCGCTGTGCCCCTCCAGAAAGTAAATGGTTTTTTGCTTGTCCTGGGACACTTTAAGCAGAGCGTTGGTCAGGTTTTCCTCGGTGGTTTTTTTCACCTTGGTGACCTGCTTGCCGCTTTCCAGAATGACCGTGCCGTAGGTGGTCACACCGTATTGTTGGATGATGGCCGGGTTTTTATCCGGGTCCACAAAGTTCAGTTCAATCTTGTCGGTCAGGTTCATGTAACCATCCATCAACCGTTTGAATTCCCCTTTGCCCGGTTCTTCCGATGAAAAGAACGCGGTCACTTTGATGTTCCGCGGCAAGTTGCCGGCGATCTTCTGACTTTGCGGAGCCAGGGTATAAAACTTGGATTCGGTCAAATCAAAACTATATTTGTGCCGGTACGAAAGAATATTAATGAAGATCAATATGCCCAGGAACACCAGCACCAGGATCGAGGCGTTCATGCCGTAGAGGGAAGTACGGCTCTTTAAGGACTTCTTGAGTTTCGCCCAATCCGCGAGGACAAAAAACAATCCATTCGCCACCGCGATGATGGCGAGAGTGTTGGTCCAAACCGCCAGGTGGGGCGAGATCATATAGAGAACCAGGGCGGTGAAGCCGAAGGCCAGGGCGCTCCAACCTATGTACGGGGCCGCT
Source organism: Nitrospina sp. (assembly GCA_004357435.1). Lineage (GTDB taxonomy): Bacteria > Nitrospinota > Nitrospinia > Nitrospinales > Nitrospinaceae > SMVS01. Next base: position 5,550 of record SMVS01000072.1, read on the forward strand.
TGCTTCACAAGGTCATCTCCATCGGCGCGAATCCACGATTCGGTGGGTTAAAAACAGGCTGAATGCCATGAAAGAGAGGTAGTAAACCACGTGGTTGGTATCGATCACCCCTTTCAAAAAAGGCTCCATGTGGTCGACCAGTGAAATGTAGTTGAGGATCAACCCCATGCCTTCGTCCGCGGACTGCGCCGCCCAGCCGATGATCCACATGAAAAAGATGAACCCGAATCCGATCACCGCCGCTACGATCTGGTTGTCCGTCAAAGACGAAGCGAACAGGCCCATGGCCACATAACATCCCGACATCAGAATAATGCCCAGGTAACCCGAGACGATGGGGCCGATTTCCGGTGACCCCATAACCACAAGAAAACCTACCGAATACGACGACAGCACAATCATCGTGAGCACCACACCCAGGCAGGCCAGGAATTTTCCCGCCACGATTTCTCCCAACCGCACCGGAGAGGAGAGGAGCAGGGCGAACGATTTATTCTTTCTTTCCTCGGCGAAGCTGCGCATGGTGATCAAGGGAATAATGAAGAGCAGGACCACCGACATATTGGATAAGGCAGGCTCGATCACCATTTCATTGATATTCATCGCGATTCCCATGGCCGCCAGCTGGGGTGCCCGCAGGCTTTGGGTGCTGAAAAAATTCAATATGGAAAAAAACATAAAACTGTAAATGAACATAAACACGGTGATGACCACGTAAAAAACAGGCGAATAGAAATACGACGCCAATTCCCGCCGCGCAATCCACAAGGCATTTTTCATGACGGGCTCTCGCTTTCGTCCGTGGTCAGTTTCAGAAAAACGTCTTCCAAAGTCATGGCCAGCGGTCTGATTTCCTCCAAGCCCCACTGCCGGTCGAGCGCCAACCGCGCTATGTCTTCCTGCAAGTGCGAATCCGGCGTGGTCTCAATGATGAATTCCTTATCCGAATCCGAATGTACGGTCAGGACATTGGCCAGCGCTTCGAGTTGCTGAACAATTCCGTCGGCGCCGTTCCGCACCTTCAATTGCAATCGGCGGGTGTTCCGCAACGAGGCGGTCAGCCCTTCCAGTGAATCCATGGCAACGATTTCGCCTTCATTAATAATGATCACGCGCTGGCAGACTTGCGTCACCTCAGGCAGAATGTGTGAACTCAGTATGATGGTATGCGTTTTCCCAAGCTCCCGGATGAGGTTGCGAATCTCGATGATTTGTTTGGGGTCGAGGCCGATGGTGGGTTCGTCGAGAATCAGAATTTCCGGGTCGTGAACCATGGCCTGGGCCAGTCCGACCCGTTGCTGATAACCTTTGGAAAGCCGGTCGATGATCCTATGCCGGACCTCCTTCAAGCCGCATTGTTCCAAAACCCGGTCCACCGCCGCCGCTATTTTTTTATGGGCCATCTGCCTCAAACCCGCCGCATATTGAAGATACTTGGAGACCACCATTTCATGATAAAGCGGCGGCGTTTCCGGCAGGTAGCCGATCATCTTTCTAACTTCCAGGGACTGGTCAAAAATATCGTGGCCGCCGATCCGCACCGTCCCGCTGGATGCGGGCAGGATACTGCACAAAATATTCATGGTGGTGGATTTGCCCGCGCCATTGGGTCCCAGAAAACCGACCACATCGCCTTTATCAATTTTAAAGGAAATATTTTTAATGGCGGTCCTCGGGCCGTATAACCGCGTTAAATTTTCAACCTCAATCATGAATGACCTCAGGAACCGCAGGCAGGATTTTAAACTGCAACAGGCCGTTGCGATGAGTTGTGCAGGCAACGTATGGAAAAATTAGCACACCGACTCAAGGGATACCATTAAATTTTTTTAATCCGGGCAAGGCCCGGAGCAAAATGGTCAGACTCTGCTTGCGTTGGGCAATTTTTTGGGCATGGGGAGATTAGTTAGTTGGGCCCAGCGGCACGTGTGATATCCCTTCATCAGCCTCACGTTCCGCAGGGGTACTGGCCCGGCCCATCAAGGGGCCGTCGCACCCAAGGAAAAAATCCCCCAGCCCCTTTCGAGAAAGGGATTGGGGGAAAATTTTAATTCAGCTCCGGCCAGCGTGACGCTGGACTCAAATGGTCAGACTCTATTTTGCGCCCAATATTATTGGGCATGCTTAAAAGAGCCTGGCCATCTGCCTCCCCCCGCTAGGGGGTTACTGGAGCAGTTGCAAGGCGGTTTGTGGAATCAAGTTCGCTTGGGCGACCATCGCCGTCGCGGCTTCCACCAGAATCTGGTTCCGCGTCAACAGAGCGATTTCCGCGGCGATGTCCGCGTCCCGGATCTGCGATTCCGCGCCGATCAGGTTTTCAATCACGAC
>SMVS01000073.1 GCA_004357435.1 Nitrospina sp.
AGGGTGCCTTCCTGGTTGCAATGGGGGCAAACATAGGTGGCCATATTTTCCACCAGCCCGATAATGGGAACTCCCATTGCCGTATTTTTTGTGATTGATTTGGAAACAATATGCTGGGAAACCGATGATGGAATAGTGATTTCCACGACCCCTTCAAGTTCCGGCATCAAATCCCGGATGTTGTCGATGCGGTCACTGCCGGGCGGCATATCGATCAATAGAAAATCCAGCTCACCCCAAACGGTATCTCTCAATAATTCGGTGAGGGCGGTGGATTCCATAGTGCTGACCCAGACGGCGCTGGCGTCTTTATCCTCGGTCCACATTACCGGCGAGTCCGCGCTGGGGAGAAGCATGTCCATGGACATGATTTTTATGCCCAAGGCTCCCGTTCCAGGGTAGACACCCTCCTGAGTTATCTTCAATTTCTGGTCGTTGGAAACGCCTAATAGTTTACAGATGCTGGGGCCGTTTAAATCCGCATCCAGAATGCCCACAGTATATCCCTGACTGACCAGGCAAGCGGCGATATTGGCCGTCAGCGAGCTTTTACCAACGCCCCCTTTACCGCTCATGAGGGAAACTTTGTGTTTTATTTTATCCAACCGTTGCCGCAGTTTTCCTCTTTGGTAAACGACCTGGTCCATTATGTTCGACCCGCCGTCAGAGGTCAGGTCGTCATAGGTTTTCATTGCCAACTCCTTATAATTAAATAAATTCGGGTTGCATCTGGTATTGGAATCAAGACTGTATGATATAGAAATTTCGTGCCGTATGGAAGAAATTCTTTAAATAAACTGGATTAATAATCAGTTGCGCTCTTGTGGCTGTGCCCTACATTTACTTCTGTGAAGTGATATCAACCCGCCGAAAGGAGGCTTAAAGGAATTTGAGTCCACCCGATAGTTCATATTTAAATAAATAATCCAGGTTCGTATATAAATACGAACGCACCCGCAAAGGGGGCAAAAAACCAGGAGCAACTTGAGGGCGGGAAGTCAGTCCAAAATCGACCCCAAGTCTCATTTAAGAAGCAAATCCCACCTGATTATAGAGCTGGCCTCAACCGCTTCAGACGATCATTCCAACCCACCCAGCCTGGCAAAGGCTATTTGAAAATATTGATTTATTTGAACTAAAAAGCCTGTACAATTTGCTTAATTCCAAATTGCCAATATGATTTTCTAATAGAGATAATACGGCCTCAATGCGCAAACTTAAGATTCTGATCGAATATGATGGCACCCAATATCATGGCTGGCAATGTCAGGCGAATGGTCTGGCCATCCAGGAGGTGTTGCAAAAAACTCTAAAAAAAATCACCCAGGAAAAGAAGTCGGTTGTGGCTTCAGGCAGGACCGATGCCGGAGTGCATGCCGAAGGGCAGGTGGCTCATTTTTTCACTTCCTCTCGAATGACCCCTCGGGAACTCCTGAAAGCGTTTAACAGTTTGCTCCCGCCGGATATTGTGGTGAAAAAGGTCGAGGAAGTGAACGCAAATTTTCATGCTCAAAAATCGGCGACGCGGAAAACTTACCGTTACACTATTTTGAATCGTGATTTTCCTTCGGCTTTATGGCGCTGTCAGGCTCATTACATAGCTTCTCCTCTGAATGTTTCGGCCATGCGGCGGGCGGCAAAATATCTTGTGGGGAAGCACGACTTCTCAGCTTTTCAGGGAGCGGGGGGCAAGGTGAACTCGACCGTCAGGGAAATTGATTCTTTAACCATTCAAAAAAAAGATGATTGGATTCATTTCAATGTGGTGGGCAATGGTTTTTTAAAGTACATGGTGCGGAATATAGTGGGGACCCTCATCCAAGTAGGACAGGAAAAAATAACAGTGAAACAGACCCAGGTCATTCTTCAATCCCGTGATCGTACTCAAGCCGGCCCCACGGCGCCCGCCCGGGGATTGTGCCTGGTGACCGTGAAATATGGTGTGTTGAAAACTCCTGGGACGAAATCCTGATCCCTGAAATGGGACTCCCTTTTCAATTCAGGTATAATGCCACCGTTTTATCATCCCGTTAACACGATAAATGAAAGGGTTGTGCGCACATGTCAGATGCTGTGAATATCACGCTATTGCCCGGTGACGGGATCGGTCCCGAAGTCATCCGCGAGGCTCGAAAAATTATCCAAGTGGTCGAATCCAAATTGGATCTCAAGCTGAACCTCAAAGAAATGCCCGTTGGCGGGGCAGGCTATGAAGCCACGGGCAAGCCTTTGCCGGAAGAGACCCTCCAGGCGGCGCAGGCATCTCATGCCGTATTATTGGGGGCGGTGGGAGGACCGCAATGGGAAAATCTGGATTTTTCCCTCCGGCCGGAACGGGCTTTGCTGGGTCTCCGCTCCTCGCTCGGATTGTTTGCCAACCTGCGCCCCGCAAAAATTTTCCAAGCTCTTTCAGATGCGTCCACTTTAAAACCCGAAGTGGTGGCGGGCCTCGATATTCTAGTGGTTCGGGAGTTGACAGGCGGTATTTATTTTGGTGAACCGCGCGGGGTGGAGACTCTTCCTGATGGCTCGCGCCGGGGGGTCAACACACTCGTTTATACCGATTCGGAAATTGAGCGCATTGCTCGTGTTGCCTTCGATGTCGCTTTGAAACGCAATAAAAGTGTATTTTCCATCGACAAAGCCAACGTTCTGGAATGCACCGGGCTTTGGCGTGAGGTGGTCACGGAAACGCATAAAGAATATTCGGATATTAATTTGAATCACATGTATGTCGACAACTGCGCCATGCAATTGGTGCGAAATCCCAGGCAATTTGATGTGATCCTGACCACCAACATGTTTGGCGATATTTTAAGCGACCAGGCATCCATGTTGACGGGATCGATCGGCATGTTGCCTTCGGCCAGTATTGGTGGCAAAACCGGTATGTATGAGCCGATTCATGGTAGCGCTCCAGATATTGCCGGGCAGGATATTGCCAATCCGCTGGCCACCATATTGTCGGTCGGCATGATGTTCAAATATTCTTTTGATCGCGAAGACATTCACGATGCGATTGAGCAAGTGGTCGAGTCGGTCCTCGACCAGGGCTATCGCACCAAGGACATTCTTTCGCACGGAAAGAAAGCCGTCGGCTGTGTTGAGATGGGTGATCTAGTTTCTGAGGAATTAGAGTCTAAATTATGATAATCAAAAAGAAAAAATATAACGTTGTTGTGGTAGGCGCCACCGGAGCGGTGGGCCGCACCATGGTATCAATTTTGGCAGAGCGTAAATTTCCGGTAGAGAAATTGAGCCTGCTGGCCTCTTCCCGTTCCGCGGGTCAGAAGCTTTCATTTGATGGCCGGGAGGTCACGGTCGCGGAGTTGGGGGAAGGCTCTTTTGACGGGATCGATATTGCGCTATTTTCAGCAGGCGCTTCCGTAAGCCGCCAATACGCGCCAAAAGCAGTCCAAGCCGGGTGCGTGGTGGTCGACAACAGCAGTGCGTTTCGCATGGAAAAAGATATTCCGCTGGTGGTTCCGGAAGTGAATCCCCACGCCGTCCGTAAAGCACCTGGAATCATCGCCAATCCCAACTGCTCCACCATACAGATGGTGGTGGCTCTCAAGCCGATTCATGATCGCTATCGCATCAAGCGCGTCATCGTTTCCACCTATCAATCCGTATCGGGGACCGGGCAAAAGGGCATTGCGGAGTTGGCACAGCAAAGCCAGGATTTTTTGTCCAAAAAAACCATCAAGAATGAAGTTTATCCGCATCAAATTGCCTTCAATTGTCTGCCACACATTGATACTTTTTTGGACAATGGCTACACCAAGGAAGAGATGAAGATGGTGAACGAAACCCAAAAAATATTCGAGGACGATACCCTGGCGGTTTCACCCACCACGGTCCGTGTGCCGGTTTTCTATTCGCACTCAGAATCCCTCAATGTTGAAACGGAGAACCCTATAAACATTGGGGAATTGAAAAAATTGCTGGCCCAATCTCCGGGTATTTGCGTGGTGGACTCACCGGAAAATGATGAATACCCGTTGGCCATCCATGCCGCCGGGCGGGATGAAGTGATGGTCGGGCGAATTCGTTTGGATCTCACTCACCCAAAAGCCGTTAATTTCTGGGTCGTGGCGGACAACCTTCGCAAAGGCGCCGCCCTGAACGCGGTGCAAATCGCTGAACTGGTCATCAGTTGATATTGGCAAGGCTTCTTTTGAGGGTAAGTTCTTTTATATATTACAATGCTTTACAAAAACAGCATTTTGTACGACAATAATTAAGGCCGCCAGTGGGAGTGATTTCTATCCATTAACTCTCTGTAATATAAGGGAATAAATGTATGGCTGATGATGCTTTGAGCAAACCTTTAAAAGGTAAGTCAACAGGTGAATTTCAGGGCAAAGGGTCTGGAATCGATGCCCAACAGTTGCGGGAACTGGTCAGTCAAGCCAGTCAGGAGCGCAAGAGCCTGCAGTTGCTGGTTGAATATTTTGAAAACAAAAGCGGCGAGCTGGTAGAAAAAAAGCATTTCTTCGATCAAATCACCCGTCAGATTCCGGAGACCCTGGGAAAATTGGAAACCCTCAATAATCGAATCGAAGAAATTCGAGATATAGACAACCGTGTTAGTGATTTCCAGAAAGTATCTAAAGAGCTGAACTCCAATTACGCGGATGTGAAGCGGGAGTTGGACCAGCTCCATCTCCTCCATGAACACATTGAGCAAAAGAATAAGAGCTTGCATCAGCAACGGGGCCTGGTCGAAAAGGCGAATGAAGATGCCGGGCGTCTGGGCGTCCTGATTTGGGATATGGATTCAAAAATCAAAAAGCTGAAGGAAGACAATAAGCTCGTCAAAAACACCGATCGGAATATCAACCGGCTTGAAATCATGCTGGAATCTATCTCCAGGCAAGTTGATGAAGTCGGTAAATTCAGGGAAATGATGAAAACCGGCTCCAAAGATGTTGCGAGCATGCAAGGGCTCATGAAAGAGCTGGAAACTAAATTAGATTATTTGCGTCAGGAAAAAGAGGCCGTCAGCAGTTACGGACGGGATATTGAGGCGATGCGTGATGTGCTGGAAACCACGCAGATGGATACCGGAAAACTGTTCGGTCAAAAGCAGGTTGTTGCGGATGCCAATGAAAATGTCACCAGATTGATCCGCGAAATCAATGAACTTAAAATTGAGTCGAAAAATGTTTCAGTCAAAAATGAAATGATTCGAACTATCAGTGGCCGGTTCAAGGAACTGGATGGCCTGGCGAGTGAGGTTGAAAGTAAAATTGTCAGAATTCGGGATGAGCACCTGGCGATCGATGAGACGGAAGAAAAACTGAATCAGTTGAAATCATTTTTGACGGATAACCTTGCCGGTAAAATGAACTCCCTCAAGGAAAATATGAATACCATTGACTCGGCCCACGAAAAAATGAGCCGGTTCAATACGCGGGCGAAGGATGCCGAGCAACAGATCAAACAATTTGAGGTGGCGGTAAAAAGAGCGGATCAAATGAGTGGGGTTCTGGTTCAAAACCAGAAAATGAATGATGACGTCATTGAGCGGATGGATGACATCAATCGCAAGCAACAGCTGGTGGAGCAGGTTGAGAAAAGGATCAACGATCTCAGCTCCATGATGATCAGCCTCGATGTGAAGATGGAAACACAATTACAACGCAAGGTTCTGATTGAGAAATTAGAGAAAAAAGTGGAGGGGCTGGATTTTTTCATTGAAGAGGCCAATCTGAAAATCAACCAGGTTAACAAAAAAATTGATTTTCTTGAAAAGCTGGATCAGAAATTGGAAAGTCTCAAAAGCCTCAGTGGCCAAGTTGAAGATAAAATTTTGGATATGGCTAAAGAGAAATCCGGGCTGGATGACCAAGAGAAACGTATGAACGCTCTGACCTCTGAAATGAATGCTCTGGAAGTTCACCTGCAATCAAAATTCAAGGAGCTTCGGGATTCTAAGGATGAAATTGATAAGATTGAAGTGACCCGGAAAGACCTTGGCGAGATACTGGGAAATTTTGAATCCAAAGTGGCGGTTTTGACACGGGAGTCCGACTCCATCGATCAAACCGATCAGAAGGTCCGGCAATTGGACAGCCTGATGAGAGATTTGATGAGCCGTCACGAAGCGCTGGAGGAGAAAGAAGATCAGGTCACGCAATTGGAAAAGAAAATGGATCTGCTTCAGGATATGCTCACCGGAGTTGACGGAAGAATGGAGCAGGTTCATGCCCACGAGGATAAGGTGCGGCAAACCCAAGTCGCGCTTGCCGAATTGGAAGGTGTGATAGCTAAGATGAATTCCGAAAAGAAACGGATCGGCCAGGAAAAAGAGAATCTAAGTAAGATCACTTTGAACATTGATAAGCTCACCTCTGTCATTGAAAATGCCGAGTCGAAAATAGACGTGCTGGATCGCCGAATCAACCAACTCGATGAGCTTGAAAAAAGATTCGGCAATATAAATATCCTGACCGAGGATGTGAAAGTAAAAATTGAAAACCTGAAAAATGAAGCTCAGGTCATCAATGTGGCCGGTGAGCGTATTACTGAGCTGAAGACTCTGCTCAATAAAATCGATGAAAAAAAGAAGTGAAATAATTTCCCTGGGCAAGGCTTAGCATTTAGATCCAGCCCATGAGGTTGCTCTCCAACATCAAAATTTATTCATCAGTGACACAATATTCCCTCCTGAAAATACTATCAATCCCTTGCCAATAAAAATCGAAAAAGGAGTGTAGCGAACAATGACCGATAAAGTTTTAGGGGTGATAGGTGGGAGTGGTCTATACAGCATGAAGGACCTTAAGGTGCTGGAAGAGATCACCGTGGACACCCCGTACGGTTCCCCCTCGGACCCATTGGTCCTGGGCGAGTTGAAAGGAACGCGTTTGGCGTTCTTGCCGCGGCATGGAGTGGGGCACAGAATCCCACCTTCCGAAATCAATTACCGGGCAAATATTTTCGCGATGAAAAAAATTGGAGTCGAGCGCATTGTTTCCATAAGCGCTGTGGGGAGCATGAAGGAGGAAATTGTCCCCGGTCACATTGTACTTCCCGATCAATTCATTGATCGTACTTACCGGAGAAATAATACGTTCTTCACCCATGGCATTGTGGGGCATGTCAGCCTGGCAGAGCCGATTTGCCCGGATTTGCTTGGCATGGTTCATCAGGCCAATAAAACGGTTGGCGCTACCGTGCATAAGGGCGGAACCTACGTGTGCATTGAGGGGCCTCAGTTTTCGACGCGGGCGGAGTCCCTGGTCTATCGCCAATGGGGAGTGGATGTGATAGGAATGACCAACGTCACTGAAGCGAAGCTGGCACGTGAGGCGGGCATCTGTTATGTGACGATTGCCCTGGCCACCGATTATGATTGCTGGCATGTCGATGAGGAGCCGGTCACCCTGGAAGTGGTTTTGAAAATCATGCACGACAACGTGGAATTGGCGCAGGATATCCTGAAAGAGGTGGTCAGCCTGCCGGTGCTGGACAGGAAATGCCAATGCGCGGATGCTCCGAAAAACGCAATCGTCACAGACCGTAAATTAATTCCAGATTCTTTAAAAAAAGAAGTGGAAGTTCTATTTGGAAAATTATGAAACGAATCGAATCTGATAAGTTGTTCCAATCCGCCCAGAAAGTTATCCCCGGCGGAGTCAACAGTCCCGTCCGGGCTTTTAAGGCCGTTGGCGGCAATCCCATTTTCATTAAAAAGGCCAGCGGGGTCACGGTCACCGATGCCGATGGCAATGAATTTATCGACTATGTCGCCTCCTGGGGCCCGCTGATTTTTGGTCACGCCCATCCCAGGATTGTAAAAGCGATCCAGCGGCAAGC
>SMVS01000001.1 GCA_004357435.1 Nitrospina sp.
GTACGCCTCGGTCAAGCGTTTTAAAATTTCCTGAGAAACCCGGATATCTTCCCTATAGTTTTCCGAAGCCACCCACAGCCGCAATACTTCGGCGCCATACTGGTCTATAACTTTTTGCGGAGCCATAACGTTGCCCGCCGATTTGGACATCTTTTTGCCCTTGCCGTCAACCACGTAGCCATGGGTCAACACGGTTTTATAAGGTGCCGCCGAGCGGGTTCCGACCGCTTCCAACAGCGAGCTGTGAAACCAGCCACGATGTTGGTCGCTACCTTCAAGATAAAGATCCGCCGGCCATTGCAAATTAGGATCGTCCTCCAACACCGCGACGTGACTGACTCCCGAGTCGAACCAGACGTCCAGGATATCCATTTCCTTTTTAAAATTCTTGCTCCCGCAAGAACATTGGGCCGACGGCGGAAGCAATTCTGCCACTGGCTTGTCGAACCAGAAATCTGCTCCATGCTGTTCCACCAACTCCGCGATATGTTCAAAAACTTCATGGGAAAGCAGAGGAATTTCGCAATCGACGCAGGTAAAAATGGTGATGGGCACACCCCAGGCGCGTTGCCGTGAGACACACCAGTCGGGGCGATTTTCGATCATGCTGAAAATCCTGTCCTTGCCCCAATGCGGAACCCATTGGGTTTTTTCAATTTCAGCCAGCGCCTTTTTTCGAAGATCGTTGTGGCTCATGGAAATGAACCACTGGGCGGTGGCCCGGAAAATAATCGGGTTGTGGCAACGCCAGCAATGCGGGTAAGAATGTTTCACCTCTGAGTCCGCCACCAGAAAGCCGTCTTCGCGCAACTTGCTGATAATCTCTGGATTGGCTTTGGTGACAAACATGCCGCCGAAATGTTCTACATCCTTTTTAAAAACTCCCTTATCGTCCACTGGGTTGTAGGTCTCCAAGCCGTACTTCTGCCCCACCACATAATCATCCTGTCCGTGTCCGGGGGCGGTATGCACACAACCGGTGCCCTGCTCCAGATTGACGTGGTCCCCCAGAATCACCGGCGATTCCCGATCAATGAACGGATGCCGACAAACCACCCCTTCCAAATTTCCACCCTGAGTTTTCCCTAGGATTTTGTGGTCCTCAATCCCCCACTCACTCAACAGCGTGGGCAGTCGTTCTTCGGCCACTATAAATATTTCGTCGCCCAATGCCACCGCGACATATTCGAAGTCGGGATGCAGGCAAACCGCCAGGTTGGCGGGCAATGTCCAGGGAGTGGTGGTCCAGATTACGAAATGAGCGCGGCTGGCATCGACCCCATCGATCGGATCCTGCCAACCCGATTTCACTGGAAACTTGACATAGATGGAAGGCGATTTATGGTCCTCGTGTTCCACTTCCGCTTCTGCCAGGGCGGTCATGCATGTGGTGCACCAATGCACCGGTTTGAGGCCTTTATATAAGGAACCGGATTGAACAAATTTTCCAAACTCACGGACGATGGTCGCCTCATAGGAATAATCCATCGTCAGGTAGGGCCGCTCCCAATCCGCGAACACTCCCAACCTTTGGAATTCCTTTTTTTGAATGTCCACAAACTCCGCCGCATACTTCCGGCAAAGTTTTCGAATTTCCGTTTTCGTGGCATTATTTTTCTTTTTCTTTAGATTCTTGCCGACCTGGTGCTCGATGGGCAAACCATGACAGTCCCACCCTGGAATGAAAGCCGCATCGTAGCCCTTCATGGTCATGATTTTGACAATGAAATCCTTGAGAATTTTATTGAGGGCATGGCCCATGTGGATATTGCCGTTGGCATAAGGCGGACCGTCATGAAAAACATATTTGGGCCGGCCCAGCGATTGTTTACGGATTTTTCCATAAAGGTCCTCCGCTTGCCAGGCTTCGAGTATTTCCGGTTCCTTCCGAACCAGATTGGCTTTCATGGGGAAGTCGGTCTGCGGTAAATTCAGTGTTTCTTTAAATTCCATAATGAATAATGTGTGTTTTACAGATTTAAAACTTCATGGCCGCCTTGGCTTTTTCCAGGGTGGCGCGTGCCACTCGTTGCGCTTTTTTAGTTCCCTCTGCCAGGATTTCATCCACTAGCTTGGGCTTGCCGCTGATTTCCCGGCGGCGCTCCATCTGCGGCGCCATTCCGGCGAGTACGCTCTCGGTCAATTTCATTTTGCAATCGCCACACCCGATAGCGGCGGTTCGGCAGTCCCGATCGATTTCCTTTTGCATGTCCAAAGGCGAATACAATTTATGAAACGGATACAGATTACAGACATCCGGGTCGCCGGGGTCTTCACGCCGTGCCCGCTGGGGATCGGTCAACATGGATTTAATCTTTTTGGTGATGTCCTTTTCCGAGTCAGACAGGTAGATGGCATTGTTATAGCTTTTACTCATCTTTCTGCCGTCAGTCCCGTTGAGTTTCGGTGTGTCGGAAATTTTTGCAACCGGTTCAATGAACACTTTCTTTTTATACAGTCCGTTGAAGCGGCGCACGATTTCCCGTGACAATTCCAGATGCGGCGCCTGATCGATCCCCACCGGCACATAATGGGCGTTGTAAAGAACAATGTCAGCCGTCTGCAATACTGGGTACCCTAAAAAACCATAAGAACTCATATCGACACTTTTAATTTCCTGTTGCTTCTCCTTATACGTCGGATTTCTTTCCAGCCAGGGGACCGGCACCACCATCGATAAAATCAAGTGCAACTCCGCATGCTCCGGGATACGGGATTGCACAAACAAAGTGCTTTTCTCCGGGTCGATTCCCGAGCTCAGCCAGTCGATGGCCACTTCCCGAGTGTACTTTTTAATCATGTGCGGGTCTTCGTACAACGTCGTCAGGGAATGCCAGTCGGCTATAAAATAAAAACAATCATATTCCTCCTGTAAACTCACCCAGTTGCGGAGAGCACCGAAGTAATTTCCCAGATGCAAAGGCCCTGAAGGCTGCATACCACTTAAAATTCTTTTACGGATCATGGGATTGGGTCAAAGTCGTGTGGCTATCTGAAAAATGGGATCATTTGCCTCGCCCGATGGAAGGCTTCCTGAGTGAAAAACTCTACCATAAACTCTATAGGGAGTCTAAGAATACCTATTAGAATCTGGGTGTGGGCAAAGTAGTCCAGAAGAAAAACGCCCAGCAATAAAAATCCGCTGTATCGGTCAAAACGGCTCAACTTGAAAGCCATCTCTGGGGAGACGAGTCCTTTGAGGATGCTGGCGCCATCCAATGGAAAGACCGGGATCATATTGAATACTCCGAGGGCAACATTAATGAATAATGCATTACACAACATGATGTAAAGAATCGCGCTCCAATCCCCGGTGGGTTCAACGACTCGCACCAGAAATCCAAAAAGCAAAGCCAATATCAAGTTGGAAGCCGGCCCCGCCGCCGCCACATACATCATGTCCCGGTGCGGGTTCCCCAATTTATTCCAATTGACCGGCACCGGTTTGGCCCAGCCAAAACCCATGAAATAGAAACAGATCACTCCAAAAAAATCGAGGTGTTTGAGCGGGTTGAAGGTCAACCGCCCCATCATCTTGGCGGTGTCATCCCCTAATATATAGGCGACTTTCCCGTGTGAATATTCGTGAACGGTCAGGGAAAATAGAATGATCGGGGTCAATAATAGGTAGAATTGGGTCAGGCTCAAAAAAAACCTCTGGGTTTAGACGGAACTGAATGAATTTTAATTGCGGTTCGCGGGGATTGGATCGGGGAAAAAGAAATTCTTTTTCACTCTTGCGGTCCCTTATTGTAATTTAAATCTTATCTTATTTTTTAGGTTTTTCATAACCTTTATCCCTGTCTCACTATGATATCCAGATTTCGCCCGATAATTCAGCCGCAAGGTCACAGTTATTTTAGTGAAGCAACCCTTCTCAATCCATGGGTCCGACCTGAAAAGGAGGTTCCTCTGGCTTTCCCGGGAGCATTATTTCCTCAATTTTATACTTATCGTGATAATATAATCAAAGGGTTGCGGTAGGTTGACCCGTCAACTGGAACCTTCAGTTGGAACTGGTTTCTGGGTGGTTATATTTTTGCATGTTACCTGCGGTAGCCCCACCCTTTCAATAATATGATTGATAAGTTGACAGACTCTATAACCAGTACGATCAAAAATATCTCCTCCCGGCTGATAAGTTTTGATACCCCGGATATGGTGACGGTTGCGGGCTTGTTTTTGATCCTTGGTTTCCTGTGGGTTTTTCACTCCATCAGGAAAACTTCTGAAACCAGACAACGCTTGAATGATTTAAACAAAGCCTTGTCTGGGGACGGAAGTTACGGCCTGGGCTCTTTCATCAAACAATTTGGCGAAGAACCCCGGTCGACGGGAGATACAAAATCCTCTGGCAACCATGCCCCGCCTTCTCCCCATCCTGTTCTGAATGGGAGTCCGCCTGCCGAAATAAAAGTACCGTTGCTATTGAACCTTGAGAGTTTGGAGGAAAATGAGCCCACAACTCCTAAAGAGAAAAAAAGAGGCCCATGAAATCTGGAAAAAAAACTGAACCGCTTGCGCTTACCTTGGAGCAATTGATCGAAGAGCCGCGCGAGGAAATCTCCGCAGTGGCATCGGCACCCATTCCCAAGGAAGAGCTGGAAGATACAGCTGTGGCGGTCCCCACAGAAAAATCCTATTGCGACACCATAGCCGTTGAAAAAATAAATCCACACGCCGGAGAAGCAGAATCAGAACTCCCTCCTGAGATCCCTCCCTCTCCCGAAGAAACTGAAATCATTTCGTCCACTCAAAATACCGCTACCGGGCAAGCCCCGCGATTGCTCACCCGTTTGGAGACCTTCCAAAAAAATGCAGAAAAAGCTTTCGCATCAAAAGTTGTTTCACCGATAACAAATGCAATCGCCTCATCCTTGCCCACCGCCACGGACACCGCAATTCTGCCTCCCCAAAAACCAGAAACCAAGGGTGATATTTCCCCAACCCTGACCCTGGAAAAACTCGAAACATTTCTTTTCACAACCCGACAAAAAAATTAAATCTCATGGCTTCCTTCGGAAATATTATAGCGGTTGGCGGCGGCAAGGGCGGGGTCGGGAAAAGTATTTTGGCCGCCAATATGGCCGTGGCCCTGGCTTTGACTGGACGAAAGGTGATTTTGGTGGACGCCGATTACGGAGCTTCCAACCTGCATGCCTTGCTGGGAATAAAAAATCCACGTTTTGGATTGCGCGATTTTTTTGATCGTGATTCCAGGGACATTGATTCGCTGACCCTCGACACTGGAATCAGCAGTTTAAAATTTCTGAGTGGCGCTGGAGATTTACCAGGCAGTTCCGATCTCAATATCCGATTTCAAAATAAATTGATCGCCGGCATTAAAAACTTGAAGGCCGATCTCATCGTGATGGATCTGGGGCCTGGAACAAGTTTTCATGTCATAGATTATTTTAATGTCGCTCATCAAAATGTGGTGCTGTCCACTCCTGAGATGACTTCAATTCTAAACACCTTCAGCTTTATTAAAGCTTCATTGTTTCGTAGAATCAGCCAGCACTTTAAAACCAATTCAGACATCCAGCGTCTTCTCGACTTCTCAAGGAACCCTGAATTGAGTGAGGAATGTTACGAGGTCGGCACCCTGCTAAAAAAGGTGGCCGATTTGCACCCCCACTCTGTGAAAGAAATTGAAAGGATCCTGCATGATTTTCAACCCAGCTTGATCATCAACCGGGTCAGGAAAAAAAAGGATGTTCTGGTGGGAAACACTCTGGTCAGGCTGGTTAACAAATACCTGAATATCGAAACTCGATATCTTGGATACCTGGTCGAGAGCGACCAGGTGCGTGACTCCGTAGATGAAATGATCCCATTCTTGATTAAAGACCCGGCAAGTCTGCCTTCAGAAAACTTGCAACAAATTATAAGCGCCCTGACCCATTCTGAAATTCACCTGATA
>SMVS01000074.1 GCA_004357435.1 Nitrospina sp.
TCCTGTTCAGCTTAGGATGAGGAAAGCTATCAGATCGAGTGTTTATTTTTTTCAGCGGAACTTTGCTTGATTTTTAAACTGGTGGACCGTTCTTTATGTTTTTTCAGTTGTTTTTCCGTTTTTTCAACTGCCTGGTCCATGGCGGCATAAAGATCTTCTGTCTCGGCCTCGCTGTGAACGGTGAACCCTTTGTCTTTGACCGTAACTTCCGCGAAGTGCCGATGTTTTTCCACTGTCAAAGCGACGTGGACATCGGCAGATTTGGTCATGGTTTTTAGCGTTTTCTCAATTTTGTTGTTCAAGTGATCTTCAATGCCTTGTGTGATTTTCAGTTTCCTGCCCGTTACTGTTAATTTCATGACTCGACTTCCTAAGAGGTATAAATATAGATTGGGGTTTAAGAGTAGCTTGGCCGATTGAAAATATCAAGTGGCTTACGGTGGGTTCAATAGATTTTTTTGCGTTTGCTGGCGGGTGAAATATTTAACTCCTTACGGTACTTGGTCACTGTTCTGCGGGCAATTTTGGCGTCTTTGCGCATCAGAATTTCAACAATTTCATCATCGGTATTGGGTTTCTTGGGGTTTTCCGAGGCGATGATTTCCTTGATCATATCCTTGACCCGGACCGAGGAAAGATCGTTGCTTCCCAAGTACGATTTGATCCCGCTGTGGAAAAAAAACTTAAGTTCAAATATACCCTGGGGAGTGTCTATGTATTTATTAGTGGTGATTCGGCTTACCGTGGATTCGTGCATTTCGATGTCCAAAGCCACATCTTTCAGCACCATAGGTTTCAAATGGGTCAATCCATGGTCCAAAAATTCTGTCTGCATTTTTACAATGCTGTGGCCCACCTTGTAAATGGTCTGACGCCTTTGGTCGATGCTTTTGATGAGCCACAGGGCAGAACGATGCTTGGTTTCTAAATATTCCTTGGTTTTGGCTTCTTCCGCCGTTTTTAAAAGGTTTTGGTAAAATGGGTTGATTTGGATTTTTGGCACGCCCTCATCATTGAGAGCTACGTCATAGCCTTCCTTGGTCTTAATCACGACGAGGTCCGGGAGGACGTAGTCGACGCCTTCCGAACTGAATCTCAACCCGGGTTTGGGATCAAAGGTCTTAATATCATTTACAGCATCGATGATTTTCTGGACAGTAGTTTTTTGTTCGTTGGCAATTTTTTGATAATTTTTCTCGTCCAGTTTTTCCAAATGTTTTTCAATCAATGCTTCTATGAGGGGAGAGGGCTCTGATCGGGATTTTGCCTGGATCATCAGGCATTCTTTGAGAGTTCTGGCGGCGACCCCGATGGGTTCGAAAGTCTGAATCACCTTGAGGACACGGAGCACATCTTCATCGGTAGCGTTGCTGGCCTCGGCGATTTCATTGATTTCTGAAATACAATAACCATCATTTTGAATATTACCGATGATGCAGGCCCCGATAAACTTGTCTTCATCCGTGTCGACGCTCAGGCCCAATTGCCACATCAGGTGGTCCGCCAAGGTGGCTTCCTTCTTGAACGTAGCTTCAATCCCGGGTCTTTCGGTGTAATTGCCGGCGGACATGCCGCGATCAATGTTGTCCTGAAAGTAATTGTCCCAATCCATTTCCTGCTCGACCGGACTTTCGGCCTTTACCGAGCCGGGCTCCACCTCGGTGTTGCCCATATTATCCGCTACCTTGGATTCTTCTTCATTCTCCTCCAGATCCTCTTCAAGGATTTCTTCCAGAACGGGATTTTCCATTATCTCCTGGCGAACCAGTTGGGCTAATTCCAAACGCGCCATGGGCAGAAGCTTGATGGCCTGTTGAAGCATGGGGGTCATCACCAACTTCTGGGTCAGCTTTAAACTTAATTTCATTTCCATGCCCATGCCGCTGTAACTCCTAAAAGGTAAACTGGTCTCCCAGGTAAATCTTTTTCACGCGCTCATTTTGGGCTACCTCCCGCGGTAACCCGGACGCAATAATTTTTCCCTCGCTGATGATATAGGCGCGATCCGTGATGATTAAGGTTTCCCTTACATTGTGATCCGTGATTAAAACCCCGATCCCTCGTTTTTTGAGGTTGTGGATGATGGACTGAATATCGGCGACCGCAATAGGATCGATGCCGGCAAATGGCTCATCCAGCAGTATGAAAGAGGGAGAGGTGGCCAATGCCCGGCTGATTTCCACTCGCCGTCGTTCTCCTCCCGACAACGTGTAAGCCTTAGCATTCTTTATATGGGCGATGTTGAACTCCCTGAGCAGAGCTTGGGTTCGCCCCATTCGCTCTGCGAGGGTCAAGTTCTGGCCTTCGAGCACCGCCAGGATGTTTTCTTCTACAGTCAGCTTTCGGAAAACGGAGGGCTCTTGCGGCAGGTAACTGATTCCCCGCTGAGCCCGCATATACATGGGGTATTGGGTCAGTTCAGTGCCATTCAGCACCACCTGACCGCGGTCCGGTCGAATCAGGCCCACCACCATATAAAATGTGGTGGTTTTGCCGGCCCCATTGGGTCCCAACAATCCGACGATCTCACCCTTGCGAACCTGAATGCTGACCTCATCAACAACTTTCCGCTTCTGGAAAGATTTTTCGAGGCGAACAGCCTTAAGGGTGGGGATCTTATGGGAGATTGGCGGCCGTCTTTCTTTTAACCGAAGGGCCTGATTTTCTTCTTTTACCTGGTTCTTCATTTTTTGGATACATTTTAAAGATCACGCGGTCGTTCACCACAAATCGGTCCCGTTCTAAAAAGAAAATCATCTCCCGGCCTTCAATATTGGTTTTGCCATCCCAGGCTACGGCTTTTGGGGTTCCCGTCAGGATGATTTTTTGTTGCCTGTCAAAATAGATGGCCTTATCGCCCCTGGCCCGGCGGTCGCCTTTTTTGATGCGAACATTGCCCAGCGCTACAATTTTTTCCAGTTCCTGATCGCCCATAATGTTGTTATTCGCAGAAGCATTTACTCCTTCAGGAGCGAACGTATAAATCTCCAGAACGTCGGATTTAATTTCCAAATCCCCCCATTGACTCTTGACGTTCCCGGAAAAAATAATTTTCCGATTCTGATTTTCCGAGCGCATTCTATCGGAGGTGATTTCAAGGGGACTTTTATTTTCCCCGATAGTTTGTTTTTCAGCGAGGGGCAGGGCCAACGCGGGCGATGGCATTGATCCCCCTGAGATGGCCAAAGCGAGAAAACAAATGATTGTGCGATAAAGATTACTCACCAATGGGCTCCGGGTTGATTTGAGATGGGCTTTTGGGACTTCGGGAGCGGTGAAATAGTTGATCGGCGTCTGCGATGAATTTGACATGGCCTGCCAGCTCAATTTCCTTGGTTACAGTGTTCATGACCCCGCTATCGGCAAAAATCTGGGATTTGCTGTTCGCGTTGTGATTTAAAGTGACGGCCACCCGGGTAAGGGTGATGCGGCCTTTATCGTAATCAATTTGGGCGTTATCAGCTCTTAATTCCCAATGCTTATTACCTAAAACCTCATGTAAAACATTAAAGTTTTTGATCTTGATGTCAATGCTGTCGCCATCCAGATTAATGGAGGTGGGAATTGAAAATATTTTCGGCGGGTAGTAGATGCTGACTCCAAAGGCCACTATCAAACCACAGGCAAGGATAAGAAGTAATTTCCTGATTTTATTGTTCATAACCTGATTTTATTGTTCATAACCTGATTTTATTGGTTACATGCAAATGGCATACCCAGCAATTATCTTGCCATAGAGACTTTTTATTGTAAAGTAAAAATGGGGTGATCGGAAGTTCCTTGGTTTTTTAGGCTGATTTCTATTTCCCGGCTCTCGGCTTTGCTGAATTCCAGGCTAATTTCAATGCGTGGCTGATGATTCTCAATGAGGGAGTCTTTTTGATTGTCCGGAAAAAGCTTTTCTGCCCATTCCACAATGCTGATGCCCTCGCCGAATAAAATCTCCTCCAGCCCCAGGTTTTCCAACTGGGAAGCCGATTCGATGCGATAGAGGTCGATGTGAAAGATCGGTATTCGGCCCCGGTATTCGTTGATCAAGGTGAAAGACGGGCTTCGCACGTATTCATTTTCAGCCACTCCCAGGCCACGGGCGATGCCTTGGGTCAAAGTGGTTTTTCCCGACCCCAAATCTCCGAATAAGAGAACCAGATCGCCCGCTTGCAGGTTTTCGCCAATTTTCACCCCTAATCGAATGGTTTCTTCAGGCGTGTGAGTGGAAAATTTCATAGTCAGTTGATAACCTGCTGGATGCTTTTTGCAAGATTCGCTACTAAATCGCTACTGGTCAATGAGGCTTCTCCGTATTGTGCGGCGTACAGGTCGCCTGCCAGGCCATGGAGGTAGGCTCCTGTTGCGGCGGCGGGTATGGCCTCCAATCCCTGGGAGAGCAGGCCGGCGATGATTCCCGTTAAAACGTCCCCGGAGCCTGCTGTGGCCATCCCTGGATTCCCCGTGGGATTGATCCAGACATTGCCATCTGGATGAGCGATCAGGGTGTGGGCGCCTTTCAACAATAGAATGACTGAATGGGTTTGGGCAAAATCGGCCGCGGCTTCCAGGCGGTGCTCGAGGATTTCTTTGACGGGTGAGCCTGAAAGCCGGGACAACTCCTTGGGATGCGGGGTGAGGATGATCGGACCCTGCAATTCAGATAAAATTGTTGTTTCCTGGGCAAGGCAGTTCAGGCCATCGGCATCGATCACCATGGGACACTCGACTTGGGGCAAATAATGGCGCAGGAGGTCGATGGTGGCGGCCTCGGTAGACAGCCCTGGACCGATAGCCAGGGAGCTCTTTCCCTGGGTGTGTTCAATCAGCGTATCCAAAGCTTGCAGAGAAAGATTGCCGCTCTTGGTCTCGGCCAGGGGCACGGACATGGCCTCCAGAGGATTGAACTCCAGGGAGTGATGGCAGGATTCCGGAACTGCCAGAGTGACCAGTCCGGCTCCCGCCTTCAACGCGGCGAGAGCGGCCAGCCCCGCCGCGCCGCCTTTACCTCTGGAACCGCCCACCACCAAGGTGTGGCCGTAATCGCCTTTATGCGTGTTGGCCGCTCTTTTGGGAAGCCAGGCCTGGATGTCGGGTTCTTCCAGCAATTTGATTTTAATTTTTTGGGATGCCACTGCCTGGGAGGGAATGCTGATATCCAAAACCGCCACCTCCCCCATAGCCCCGGCCGCTGGATACAATAGATGGCTCCGTTTCATCAGACCCAGGGCGGCGGTCAAATGGGCCTGAACGTGAGGTCCCATCAATTGCCCGGAATCAGAAGGGATGCCGGATGGAATATCCACGGACACCACAAATTTGCCGGCAGAGTTGATTTTCTTGATCACCTTCTGATAAAGACCACCAGCGGGTTTGGTCAGGCCGGTTCCAAAAATAGCGTCGACGATAACGTGGCAATGGCGTAGCGAATGATTGTTTGAATTGAGATTGCTCTCAGATACTTCATGGAGTGGAAGCTTCATTTTGAAAGCGATATCCGCGTGGGTGCGGGCATCGGATTTCAGTTGGGAGCGCTTTCCTAAAAGGAGGATTTCGACTTTGACACCAGCATTATGCAAGTGACGGGCAATGACAAAGCCATCGCCGCCATTGTTGCCTCTGCCGGCAATGACCATGACTTTTTTTGTATTCAGGGCAGTAATTTTGCGGTGCATCAGGGAGGCCACTCCGATGCCGGCATTTTCCATCAGCACCAGCCCGGGGATCCGGTATTTTTTAATAGCGGACTGGTCGATGTCCTGCATTTCGCTGGCGGTAACTATTTTCAGCAATGATTGGCTCCCTCAGGCAAATACGGGTTGGTACAATAGAAAATATCCCGATCACTAATGGTGAATAATGGGTCAGCTTTAAACGAAGACGGTGTACGGATAGTCCTTGGATTCCTTCAATTGCATTTCCTCGGGACAGGGTTGGAGTCCGTTGATGACCCCGAATTGGCATGGGCAGGTGTAACCCAGCTGGATTTTTTGTTTGGCGGACAACCCATTGTAATTATCCTCCTCCAGAAGGAAAACAGTGTTGAAGAAATAATTTTTTACAAAGGAATCAAACTTCATCGCTTGCCCCTGGAGTTCAGGATAGGCCTTCCGTCTTTCATCTTGATTGTCATGGTTGTAATTGTAAGCGTTTCGGTTCAGCAGATCATACAAAAGGCAGAAGTGATAGGTGTTCATGTGATACCAATGGCTGGCGTCTTCCAATCCTTCCTGGAGAATGTGAACCATTTGTTTCAAAATATTGTAATTTGAAAAATAATGGGCTTTGGGGAAAAAACTTCGGATGTCCTCTGTCCAATATTCTTTAGGATGGCGTTCCACTATGGCAAAAAGCTCGGTCTCTTCATTTAGAGAGTTTTGGATGAATTTGTAGGGGGGCAATCCGGGAGGATCTCCCGGAACCCACGCCGGAAATTTTAAATTGGCGTTTTCGTAGATGTCGGACTTAAAGGTCAGCATGGCGGGTGTGCCTGAGTGCAATAATCACTAAACTACCACTGTAGAAGACCTCATTCAAGGAGGATTGCCGGGTTTTATGATTCCTGATGTTTGATGATTTCATAACTTAATGAGCGCTTACTTCAGGTAAGGATCTTCCGGACAAGATTCCAGCGCCATTTCCTCTCCCGTGGGTTCCACCGCATTGATCACCTTGCCGAGCGTGGGGTCCTCAATGCTTGTGGCGGCAGGTGTTGGGAGAATCGCTCCAAAATAGGCGTGATCGAGTTTGCCCAACTGGCTTTTTTCCTGGGGCGTCATGCGGTTGAACCGTTCGACGGCGACCAGGAATGTGGTGCTGAAAAAGTACTCGTTCAGGAATTGATTGAAATCGATGGGTTGCGCCAGCATTTCCGGAAACATTTCCAGTCGCCGGTCGGTTTCACTGTAGCTGTATTCCTCAACACGATCGAGCAGGGAATCGTACAAGTAGCATAGATGGTAGTTGTTCATGGAAAACCAGCGGCCCCGGTCTGAAAAGCCTTCCAGCAGATTCATGGATAGGGTGTCCAGATGAAACAGATTACCGAACCGCGTGGCGTGCGGAAAAAATATTTTTAATTGTTCCCAACCTTTCGCTGGATCGGTCTGATGAATTTCGTTGAATAATTTTCGGTCGCTCAACAAGGTAGAATGAATGAAATTGTATGCGATGGGTTTCGGATCTTCGTGGTCTCTTCCTGGGAGTCCAGCTTCAAGTTCGTCGCCGTTCTCCCAATCGACAAAGTAGATATTTTTTTTAAACACCAGCATTTTTATTTTGGAATAATTGTTTAGAGCATGAAACAGGGTTTCACTTTCCAGATATCATTGTAAATTTTAACGGACCGTGGATCACAAAGCCGATGCTATTGTGTTTGTCTGGGATCGTGCCAGAATAACGGTCCCTGAAAATCAGGAACCCGGTGTCATCCGTTTTGAACGATAAGGTTGACCTCTTCATGATCCTCTTTACCAGTTTATCTGAGAAAGGTTTCTTGAACCAATGGAATTATCGAATTTGCGGGAGGTTCTGAATAATTTGGGTATGACTGAGGGGTCAAGGAATGCCTTCTTGGATTTGTTTGAAAAATTCAAGGCGGGGACGGCCCAAATCAGTCAGTGGGAAACCTTGCGGTCGCCCGACCCGCAAAACCTTTCCGCTCATGATTCCCTGGGTGAACCGAAGGACTTTCAACAAGATTTGCAGTGCCTGGCGGTGTGCAAATTGAATGGCGGGCTGGGGTCAAGTATGGGAGTCGATGGCCCCAAGTCGATGTTGGCGGTCAGGGGCGACCAAACCTTCATGGATTTGATTGTGAGTCAACTGGAGCAATTGAATCGAGAGCAAAACGCGCAGGTTCCCCTGATTCTAATGAACAGCTTTCATACCCATGAAGACACTTTGCAGAGGGTTCAAAAATATGAGCCTCGAATCCGCATTGAATGTTTTTTGCAAAATAAATTTCCGCGGCTGGATAAAACCACCCATCGACCTCTGGAGGAGAAACTATGCGGGGCTGAGGCTTGGTACCCGCCCGGCCATGGCGACATTTATAGTTGTTTGCTCAGCCAGGGGATACTGGAAACTATGTTGGGGCAGGGGAGAACGATTCTTTTTGTATCTAACGCGGACAATCTGGGAGCGGTGGTCGATCCCAGAATACTCGGCCACATGCTGAAAAATGACATCCCTTTTCTGATGGAGATGACCCCGAAATCGCCCGCTGATATTAAAGGCGGTACTTGGTACCAGAGCGAGGGCCGATTGCACCTTCTGGAGTTTGCCCAGGTTCCCGAAGAACATCTTGAGGAATTTTACGGCACGGAAAAATTCAAGGTGTTCAACACCAACAACATTTGGATCAACCTGCAACATCTGAAAAAGCGGCTGGATCAGGGCCGGATGGATTTAAACGTCATCGTTAATGAAAAATCCGTGAAGGGCCAAGCGGTGATTCAATTGGAAACGGCCATAGGCGCGGGCTTGGAACACTTTCCCAATGCTACTGGGTTGGTGGTTGGCAGAGAAAGGTTTCTTCCCGTCAAAAATACCAGTGACCTGATGCTCATTCAATCGGATTTGTTCCTGACAGATAGCGGGCGACTGGTGAAAAATCCAGCTAGAAAACTACCGTATCTGCCGACCATTTCATGGGGGGAGTCTTTTGCAACTGTGGCAGGGTATCAGCAAAGGTTCCCGGTTATCCCAAGTCTTCTGGCGCTGGAGTCCTTGGACATTGAGGGCGATGTTCGATTTGCAGGAGAAGTCACCTTGAGAGGGAAGGTTTCGATCATCAACCGCAAGGGTTCCAGGATCATTCCAGAGGGAGCCGTGTTGGAGGATGAAGTGTTGCAATGATCCTGCCGGTCAAGAGTCGCTCTCGGTCTTATCGGCCTTACTTTTGGCTTTGGATCGGAACCTGAAATAAGCTGTAACTATTCCCAAAATTAAAATAAGTAAAAGCGACGCGCGGAACTTTGGCGACCCGATTTCCAAAAGAGCGCTCCCAAAAAATCCGAAGGCGAATGCCCTTGGCGTCAACCCCAGTACATGGGCGGTAATATAGTGTTTGAACTTCATGTGGGAAAGCCCAGCGCCATAATTGATGACCGTCACGGGCATGATGGGGAGCAGGCTAAGCAGAAATACCACGGAAAAATTGAATTTAGTATTTGCTACAACCTGGGCCCCCAGCTTTAATTTGCTCATGACATAATCATGCCCCATGATTCGCGCGATCCAGAACCCGAGGGTGCCGCCAATAGCCGCGCCGAACGAAGCGTAAAGAGGACCGACCACGGGGCCGAAAGCCAGCCCCCCCGCCACAAACAAGGCGATGGATGGAATTAAAAACAACGGTCGAATTATAAAAATTCCTACATAAATGATGGGTCCCAGAATTCCCATGGACACAACATAATTTTTAAATGACTCGGGGGTGAGATGGACCCCTTTGCGGAGAGTCAGGTAACCGAGAATGACCCCTGTAATGACCAATATTATGAACTTGATAAATCGTTTTCGAGATTTGGATAAATCGGGAGGCGGCGCAACCGTATCGGGTGTGGGGGCTGTATTTTTAGCCATTCAGACCTCTGAGGCAGGGTTCAAGCTCTTGAATTTTTATACATTAATTGGGTTTCCTCAATTCGAGGGAGAGTCACTCGCGACCACTGTCTATCATACCGTAATATCGGGTATTTTGGTTAGGAAGCAGTCCTTTTAAAGGGTAGGATAAATAATGATAATTTATAGGAAAAACGGCCAAAAAATAGTTGACTTACGTCACGCCGCAAGTATACTGGCAAAAAATTTGGATAGTACTGGAAAATAAACGTTTAATGGGAAAAAACACAATTAGCTGATAGCTTCCGAATACTCTATTAAAGTATTCATAAGGATTTGATTCTATAAAGTTGGTTTAGGTAAATGATTTGGTTTCATGCTGGCTTGGAGGGTTCCCCGTGGGAAGCGGGTTCCTAGGTGGCATGAACCAAAAGTATTTTGGGGATTGTATTATTAATACTAGTGGGTAAGGGAGATATTATCATGAGGAAACTCGCCTTCGTTGCTGTCTTGACCGTTATTGCTTTCTGTTTCACCGCCTCCGCCTATGCCGGAGCTCTGAAGCCCGGTCAGAAAATGTCCTGTAATAACGCCAGTAGCATCACTTTGGAGCCATCTGGAACCTCTACTAAAGGGGATCGTGGCAATGCCAATGTCGTGATTTGGAAATCTTCCACCGCCACGACAGTTCCAATCAGCTTGGGACCGACAGACCATCAGAATTTTCCAGGGGGTGCCGCCGGTGCCAAAATGGTTGGTATTCAAAATATGCACAGCATGGGCCGTAGTAAATTAGTTTTGACGGGCCAAAACAATTTCAGCCGTGGAGATTCCATTGGCGATATCAGTGGCGAAGTTCGCATCACCA
>SMVS01000075.1 GCA_004357435.1 Nitrospina sp.
CGCGTACTCCCTCATCCCATATTCAAAAGAGAGGATAAGAATATATTGGTGGACCACACGATTAAGCTCACCGATGCCTTATTGGGGACCACTATTCAGGTTCCGACGTTGTATGGAGAAAAACAGGTGAAAGTGCCTATGGGAACTCAACCTCAAACAAAACTGCGGCTCAAGGCATTGGGAGTTCCTGCTGTTAACGGCAAAAGTAAAGGGGATCAGTTTGTCCGCATCCAAGTGACTTATCCCGATAAATTGTCTGACGAGCAAAAAGAGTTGATTGAAAAGATTAAGGAATCAGGTCTATAATTCTATTTATATAAGATAAATCCTGGAAATATTTGAAAAGTTTTAGTGGTCTGCCAGTTAGAGTTTTAGCGTGTTTATCAATTTTGGAGTGGCATCATGGCGAAAATTTTATTTCAACCCGACAACATCACTCACGATTGTGAGGATGGCTCGGCGCTGATCGATATATGTGAAGAAGTGGATGTTTCTCTATCCTTCGGGTGTACGGAAGGCACTTGTGGAGTTTGCGAGCTGACCGTTTTGGATGGTTGGGAAAATCTTTCCAAAGTCACGGACGAAGAAAAGGAATACCTTTACGAGGAAGATATTGCGAATGGAATGCGTTTGGGCTGTCAAATAAAGATCAGGCGCGCGCACACGGTAATCACCTGGAAAGGCGTTCGGGCCAAGTGAATTATTTCCATCGCCAATCCGGATTTTGGGCCGCCCGGGGTTCCCATAAAACTTCTTGCTCGCCTAAAGACTGACCCACCCACCGCCCAAAAACAAAGAATGTATCAGACAACCGATTGATAAAGGGAATAGCCCAGGGACTCAGCTTTTCTTTTTTATGGAGGGTCAACATTCGTCGTTCGGCTCTGCGGCAAACGGTCCGGCACTGATGGATAGACGAACTGACAGGCCCTCCCCCCGGCAGGATAAAACTCTCCAACGGTTTCAACTCTTCATTCATGGCATCCATGACTTCCTCCAGCCAGAGCACGTGCTTTTCGGTGATGGAATATGGAATGTCCTTCTTTTTACGGAACGCCGGATCGGTAGCCAGTTCACTGCCCAAATCAAACAGCCATTGCTGGATCACCTGTAAAATGATGTCAAACTTGTTACGCCGCTTGGCGGCTTTTTTCTGGCCATTGAAACAGCGGGCGGTTCCCACCAGGCTGTTCAATTCATCCACCGTGCCGTAAGCTTCCACTCGCGGATGGTCCTTGGCCACCAAAGCTCCCCCGACCAGCCGGGTTTTGCCCTTATCCCCTTTTTTCGTATATACTTTATTTATCTTTACCACCGGCTCTCCTCAGCTGTTTGGAATGATAATATGGAATGTCCTTGACTTGCAGGTCATCTTTGATAATATTCAGTCGTTGTTGAACTCTTTAAGACAGTCCTGTGAGATTGTCAAGGGATCTGAAAATGATTGAAACAGACTATTATTTTTGCATTTCACCTCCGCAGGGTTTCCCTGACGGGGATTTTTTTTGTCCTGAACCCTGAGTGGATATGAATTCAGCCACCTTGGAAGCGGAAGATATTAAAAGGGCCATCACCCGCATTGCCCATGAAATCCTGGAGAAGAACAAGGGCACAGAAAACCTGGTCCTCGTGGGTATCCGCACGCGGGGGGTCACATTGGCCCGGCGCATTCAGGATAAAATAGCGGAAATTGAAAATACCCAACTGGATTTAGGCATTCTTGATATCACACTATATCGCGATGATCTGGGCGCGGGCAAACAAAATCCAGTCCTCAAGGCTACTGAGATTTCATTCCCCATCAGCGGGAAGCAAATCATCCTTTGCGACGACGTTCTGTTCACGGGGCGGACCATCCGCGCCGCGATTGACGCCTTGATGGATTTCGGTCGTCCCGCCAGTGTTCAATTGGCGGTTTTGATCGACCGCGGGCACCGCGAATTGCCTATTCGTCCGGATTTTGTTGGCAAAAATATTCCCACCTCAAAAAATATGAAGGTGCAGGTGATGTTTTGTGAAACGGATGGGGAAGATCGTGTCCTCATTATCAACAGCAAGGATTGACGGTATGACACTTGCGAATCGCGACATATTGAGCATCCAGGACTTGGCTGATGAAGATATAGAAGCGATTCTGGATACCGCCACTTCGCTGAAGGAAATTTCCACCCGGAAAATTAAAAAGGTACCAACCCTGAGAGGCCGCACCATTATCAACCTGTTTTTTGAGCCCAGCACTCGCACTCGTACCTCCTTCGAAATTGCCGGCAAACGGCTGAGCGCCGACGTCATCAATATTTCAGCTTCGACGAGTAGCGCCACGAAGGGAGAGAGTCTGCTGGACACCGCCTACAACCTTGAGGCAATGAACCCGGATATTCTCGTGATCCGCCATGGCAGCTCAGGGGTGCCGCAAATGATCGCTTCCCACATCAAATGCCCGGTGATCAATGCCGGCGATGGGGCGCACGAGCACCCGACACAGGCCCTGCTCGATTTACTCACGATTCGTGAACGTCATAAAACCTTGACAGGCCTTAAAGTCGTTATTGTTGGGGACATCGCGCACAGCCGGGTGGCCCGTTCCAATATTTTGGCCATGCGCAAGATGGGGATGGTGGTGACCGTAGTGGGGCCTCCGACCATGATACCGGTCGGCATGGCGCAGTTGGGGGTGTCCATCCATTATAATCTGGAGGAGGCCCTGCGGGATGTGGACGTGATCATGATGCTCCGCATTCAATTAGAGCGTCAGAGCCAGGGGCTTTTTTCAAGTTTCCGTGAATACTCCTCCCTGTACTGCCTGACCGCTGAAAAACTAAAGAATGCCAGCAAGCAAGTCATGATCATGCATCCGGGACCGGTCAACCGGGGGGTGGAAATTTCGCTGGATATTCTGGAAGGGCCCCATTCCGTGGTCCTGGAACAAGTTCATAATGGCGTCGCTGTACGGATGGCGTTACTGTATCTCCTTTTGGAAGGTGGCAATGAAGATTCTAATTAGCAACGGTCGTCTTATCGACCCCGCCAACCAGCGCGATGAAATCTCCGATATATTAATTGACAAGGGGAAAATTGCCGCCATCGCCAAACCAGGGCGAATCCCCAAGCAGGATACGGATGGCGCCAAGGTCATAGACGCCACCGATCAAATTGTGGCACCGGGATTCATTGACATGCATGTGCATTTTCGTGAGCCGGGTTTTGAGTATAAAGAGACCATTGAAACGGGATGCCAATCGGCGGCGGCGGGTGGCTTCACCACGGTCGCCATGATGCCCAATACCCACCCGGTCAATGACAACCGATCGGTTACGGAGTTTATGCTCTCTCAGGCCAAAGCACATGGTGTGGTGAACGTCCTGTCAATCGGGGCTGTTTCAGTAGGCTTGCAAGGGGAAAAATTAACGGACATGGGTGACTTGAAAACCGCCGGCGTGGTGGCCTATTCGGATGACGGTCACCCCGTGATGAATAACGAGTTGATGCGCCGCGCATTGGAATACAGCAAAATGTTTGACTTGCCAATTATCCAGCATTGCGAGGTTTTGGATTTAACCGCTGGCGGTTGCATGAATGAAAGCCGGGTTTCCACCGAACTCGGATTGAAAGGCATGCCGACCGAGGGTGAGGACATCATGGTTTACCGCGATATTGCGTTGCTGGAAAAAACCGGGGGGCGGGTTCATGTGGCTCATATCAGTAGTGCCCAATCGGTGGATCTCGTGCGCCAGGCCAAAGCCAAAGGTTTGGCGGTGACCTGCGAGGTGGCGCCGCACCATTTTTCTCTCACCGATGAGGCGGTCCGCGGCTACGACACCAATTCCAAGATGAGCCCTCCCCTGCGTGAGCAAAAAGATGTGGCGGCCATAAAGCAGGGATTGCAGGACGGCACCATCGACATGATTGCCACCGATCACGCCCCCCACGATTTGGCCGACAAACAAATGGATTACCAGAGCGCTTGTTTTGGTATCGTGGGTTTGGAAACCGCCCTTCCCTTGACCCTCAAGTTGATCGATGAAAAAGTTATCACTCTGCCGCAAATGGTGGCTTTGTTCACTGCGCAACCTGCAGAGATATTTAAATTGGATAAGGGCAACTTGGCGGTGGGGAAGGATGCGGACGTTGTGGTCTTTGATCCGCAAGTTGAATACAATATTGATGTTCAAAAATTCAAATCCAAAAGTAAAAATTCGCCCTTCCATGGCTGGCCAGTGAAGGGTCGTGTGACCCATACCCTGGTGATGGGAAAAATTGTTCACACCTCTAATTCCTGAGGAAATTATTATCAGTCACCCATCGAATATAGTTTGATATGGAAGCTCTGCTGGCATTAGCGGACGGAAAAATATTTAGAGGTGAAGGTTTCGGCGCGGAGGGTGTGGTCGAGGGTGAAATCATTTTCAACACCAGCATGACTGGCTACCAGGAAGTACTCACCGATCCCTCCTACTGCGGCCAGATTGTGGTGATGACCTACCCGCTGATTGGGAATTATGGCGTGAACCCGGAAGACTTTGAATCCGACCGGCCCTATTTGAGAGGATTCGTCATCAAGGAATTGAGTTCCATTGTCAGCAACTGGCGTTCGCGAGAATCTCTCGATGCGTTTCTTAAACGAACCGGCGTAGTGGGAATCCAGGGAGTCGACACCCGGGCGCTCACCCGGCATATTCGGGAACAAGGCGCACAGCAGGCCGTTATTTCAAATGTGAACCCGAACCCTGAGCAATTGGTCAAGAGAGCCAAGGCGTCCCCGGGTATGGCCGGTCAGGACCTGGTGAAGGAAGTGACCTGTGAAAAACCGTATGAATGGACCGAAGGGGACTGGGATATTCAAAAAGGCTATGCCCAGCATGATGCCGAAAACATGAAAGGTGATTATTTCGTAGTGGCCTATGACCTGGGCATAAAGCGGAATATTTTGAGAAAACTGGTTCACGCGGGTTGCCGAGTGCAGGTGGTTCCGGCATTCACTCCTGCTGAGGATGTTTTGCAAATGAAGCCGGACGGTGTCTTTCTTTCGAATGGTCCGGGCGACCCTGCGGCGGTCCCTTATGTGGTGGAGCACGTTCGAAAAATAGTTGGAAAGGTGCCTATTTTTGGGATATGTCTGGGCCATCAAATTTTGAATCTTGCCTTGGGCGGCAAAACGTATAAGCTCCGCTTTGGCCACCATGGCGGCAACCAGCCCGTTATGGACCTGCGATCCCG
This sequence comes from Nitrospina sp., assembly GCA_004357435.1. GTDB lineage: Bacteria > Nitrospinota > Nitrospinia > Nitrospinales > Nitrospinaceae > SMVS01. The sequence goes on from SMVS01000075.1 coordinate 5,218, forward strand.
AAAAGTGGAAATCACATCCCAGAACCATGGGTTTGCGGTGGATGAAAATTCACCGGGACCGGATGTCGAGGTGACCGCCATCAATTTGAACGATCAAACCATCGAAGGCTACCGGCACAAAACTTTTCCTATCCTTTCAGTTCAATACCATCCCGAAGCCGCTCCGGGGCCTGAGGACGCGTCATATCTTTTCAAGGATTTTGTCGAAATGATGAAAGAAAATAAATGGTCCGCGACAAATTAAATCAACTCATTGAAACCATCTCTCAAAGTGATCCCTCTCCGGAAATTATAGAGGCAAAAAAAGAATTTCAGGAAATTTCAGGTGAAATATTTGAAGATGACAAATCCTATGAAACTCGAATGGGTTCCTTCCTGGAATGGTTCACTTTTGACCGGACCTTGAATGAGTCATCGGAAACGCCTCTACAAAAATATTTGAATGGGCAACGGGAATCTTTATCTGAGGAGAACAGGGAGCTATTTGAAAATATATCCGGGAGCATTCGCGGCCTGTTTGTGGTGAAAAAGATAAAGCCCGATCGGGTGGTGGTTTTGGAATTACTGGACGATAAAAAATATCAGGTCAAAGAAGATCAAGGTGGAATTCTTTTTAGCAAGGGCGATATTTTTGAAGCCCGACTCATTTCTTTTGGCGGTCAATTATTTTTTTCAGATAATTTTTGTTATCACCCTCAACAGACGGCCGGTTTCATTAAAAATAAGATCAAAGAGATTCGTTCTGTGGAAAAAGAGGATTTTAAAGTTTTAAAGGCCAAGGAAAAGGAGCTGGCGGTCCTTCAAAAAAAATATGTGAAAATGGCCTCCAAAGTAGACAAGCTGAATATAAAACTGAATAAGGCCAGCGGTAAAAATAAAATTGATAAAATCTGTGACAATTTAAACCCATGTGAAATGTTGAAAAATGATCTGGCCCGACAGGTGGAGTCGTTGGAGAATAATTTGCGGGATTGGAAACGGAAAACTATTCAAATCAAACATCGGGATCATCGGTTTCGACTGATTCGGCGTTTATCTTATATGAGCCTGAAACTGGAAAGGTCCCGCCAAATCGATGCTCGGGATATTTATCGAGACTGATGCCAAAGCGTAACGACATTCAAAAAATCTTAATCATTGGTGCCGGTCCGATCATTATTGGTCAGGCTTGTGAATTTGATTATTCCGGGACCCAGGCCTGTAAAGCTCTCAAGCAGGAAGGCTACGAAATTATACTGGTCAACAGCAACCCGGCCACCATCATGACCGATGCGGAATTAGCCCATCGCACTTATATTGAGCCGGTCACTCCTGAGGTGGTTGAAAAAATAATAGAAAAGGAACGACCCGATGCTATTTTACCCACCATGGGTGGGCAAACGGGATTGAACACGGCCTTGGCGGTCGCCGCCTCGGGGGTGCTGGATAAATATGGTGTGGAAATGATCGGGGCCAGTGTGGAGAGCATCCATAAGGCTGAGGATCGTACCTTGTTCAAGGAAGCCATGGAGAAAATCGGCCAGAAGGTGGCTCCCAGTGGTCAGGCTAAATCCCTGGCGGAAGCTTGGGAAATTGTAAAAACCACGGGGTTCCCTTCCGTCATTCGGCCGTCCTTCACTCTCGGGGGAGCGGGAGGCAGTATCGCTTACAGTGAAAAAGAATTTGAGGAGCGGGTCGGTTGGGGTTTGAGTGTCAGCCCCTCCGGGACGGTTTTGATCGAAAAATCACTGCTTGGGTGGAAGGAATACGAGCTGGAGGTGATGCGCGACATCAAGGACAACGTGGTGATCGTATGCTCTATTGAAAACTTCGATCCCATGGGAATTCACACCGGGGACAGTATCACGGTAGCGCCATCGCAGACGTTGACGGACAAGGAATATCAAATCATGCGCAATGCCGCCATTGACATCATTCGGGAAATAGGAGTGGAAACGGGCGGCTCCAATATTCAATTTGCGGTAGATCCACAAAATGGCACCATGATTGTCATCGAAATGAATCCTCGAGTCTCGAGAAGTTCCGCCCTGGCATCCAAGGCAACGGGATTTCCCATTGCAAAAATAGCCGCGAAACTGGCTGTCGGATACACTCTGGATGAAATTCAAAATGACATCACGCGAGTCACCCCGGTTTCCTTCGAGCCGACTCTTGATTATTGCGTGGTTAAAATTCCGCGGTTCACTTTTGAGAAATTTTTTAAAACTCCACCTATACTGACCACCCAGATGAAGTCTGTGGGAGAAGTGATGTCCATTGGCCGAACCTTTAAGGAGGCCCTCCAAAAATCTCTGCGTTCCCTAGAAATCGGAGTGTCGGGGTTGAACGAAAATTTCACGGCCGCCAAAGATTTCACCGGGGATTTAAAAAAGGACCAGGAATTTTTGAAAGAATTACTGTCGCAACCTCATTGGGAGCGCATTTGGCATGTTGCCGCCGCTTTAAGGCGTTCGATTGCCATCGATGATATTTATAAAATCACCGGCATTGATCCTTGGTTTCTCGGCAACATAAAAGACATTATTGATTTTGAGGGAACGATTCAAAATTGCGGCGGCCTGGCTGAATTGACGGACCCCGATTTATTGAAAGCCAAACAGTATGGTTTTTCAGATATTTATCTTTCGCAATTGTTGAACTGTGTCCCATCCGATGTGGCAGGCAGACGCCAAAGCGCGGGCTTCAAGCCGGTATTTAAAAGGGTCGATACCTGTGGCGCCGAATTTGAAGCGCACACTCCTTACCTTTACTCCACTTATGAAGAGGAGTGTGAAGCCAATCCTTCCGACAAAAAGAAAATAATGATCCTGGGTGGCGGTCCCAACCGCATTGGCCAAGGTATCGAGTTTGACTATTGTTGTGTCCATGCTTCATTTGCCTTGAAAGAGGATGGTTACGAAACCATTATGGTGAACTGCAATCCGGAAACCGTGAGTACGGATTATGATACTTCCGATCGCTTGTATTTTGAGCCGGTCACCTTTGAAGATGTGATGAATATTGTGAACGTCGAACGACCGGATGGCGTGATCGTTCAATTTGGAGGGCAGACTCCGTTACGATTGGCCATGGATTTAGCTGAGGCCGGTGTGCCCATTATCGGCACCAGTCCTGATAATATTGATCGGGCTGAAGACCGCAAACGGTTCAAGGAGGTTATAGAAAAACTGGGGCTGAAACAACCGGTCAGTGGCACGGCGACCTCTCTCGGCGAGGCCCGTTCCATAGCGGAGGATATTGGATACCCGGTGGTGGTGCGGCCTTCTTATGTATTAGGCGGTCGGGCCATGGAGATCGTGTACAACAGCGAACGCCTGGATTATTACATGACGCATGCGGTCAATGCTTCTCCAGAGCACCCCATTCTGATTGATGACTTTCTTGAGGATGCCACGGAGTTGGATGTCGATGCCATTTCCGATGGCAACCAGGTCGTCATCGGTGGAATCATGGAGCACATTGAGGAAGCCGGGATCCATTCCGGTGACAGCGCTTGTTCCCTCCCCCCATTTTCGATTTCTCCGGAAATCGTGGCCCGCATTGATACGCAAACAAAATTGCTTGCCCGTGAACTGAATGTCATTGGATTGATCAACATCCAGTTTGCTGTCAAGGGCGATGATATTTATGTGCTGGAGGTCAATCCCCGGGCGTCGCGGACCATTCCCTTTGTGAGCAAAGCCATTGGGGTGCCTCTCGCCAAACTTGCGGCCAGGGTAATGGGCGGCAAAACCCTGGTCGATTTAGGTTTTACCCATGAGCGTACACCCGCTCATGTGGCGGTGAAGGAGTCCGTTTTTCCATTTTTAAAATTTCCAAATGTGGATGTTCTGCTCGGGCCGGAAATGAAATCGACGGGTGAAGTGATGGGCATCGACTCAAGTTTTGGAAAGGCTTTTGCGAAATCTCAAATCGCAACAGGAATTCAGTTGCCCACCGAGGGAACCGCTTTTATCAGCGTAAAGGATTCTGACAAACCCTGGATTTTAGCCATCGCAAAAAGCCTGACAGAATTAGGGTACTCTTTGATGGCCACCTGCGGGACGGCAAAATTTTTGAGTGAACACAATTATGAAGTGCGTTCCATCAATAAAGTGAAAGAAGGATCGCCGCATATCGTGGAAGCCATTGAAAGCCAGCAGGTGGATTTTCTTATCAACACCACATTCGGAGAGCAGGCGATCAAGGATTCTTATTCCCTGAGGCGGGCTTCTCTAACTGAAAACTTGCCTTATTGCACCACCATCTCAGGCGCCATGGCTTTAGTGGAAGCCTTGAAAGCCGTGAAAGAATCTGGATTGGGAATCGCACCGTTACAGGAGTATTTTGAGAACCCATAGGGGAGCTTAATATTCCAACGATAAACCCATCAGCGAAAAAAAATCGAAGGAATAAAAAGGGATCCTTCGGACTCGGATAGATTGGCCTGAAGAGATGGGCCGGAGAACTGGCTCCGGTTTAAAGACCTCTGTGGATTGAATGCTATCTGGCTCCCTGACCGAAAAGTAAGCCGGTTTAATCAGTTTGGAACGAATAAGATTTCCCGCACTAAAATTCTCCCCCGCAACAATGACACCCTCTGAAAACTCATCTTGAACAACTTTAACGCGGATCACTCCCAACTGAGTGTACCGCGCTCCTAAATTTATTTTATCATTCCCACTTTTAAAATTTTTCAAGACCTCATAAACGGTAAAATCATCTCGAATTTTCACGCCGTTGCGCCGTCCCAGATTGATGATGATCATATCTCCCTGCTCGACATCAATTATTTGTCCTGCCAAAGCGATGCTGTTTAAATAGTTCCGAAAATGAGGAACCCACTTTTCGGTCATTTGATCCAGAAAATTGCTCATCGGGGTGTTTGCGAATTCAATGGCCAGAGGGTCGAGCGGATCATTGGAAGACAATAAATTGTTTATCACTGTGAGTTTTTTTTGAAATATTTTTGTATCTAAAATTCTAGTTGTGTGACCATCCTTGATTTGAAATTCAATTTTCACTTCAACTGTGGGATTGCCTTCTGCCTCCAGGGAGTCAGGAATTACCGAAATGAATTTGAGGATTCTTCCGGTCGCGACGATTTGGGCCGGTAATTTATTCTTCAGGAAGCCTTGTTTGGTTTTAAAATTTACCGATGATATTGTGTTCAATAAAATGATATTCCGGTCGTTGGCAATTTTAGCTCTGAGTAGATCAGCGGCGAGCAGTCCTGGGTTGTTGTCGCCCAGCCAGCCTGGGGGGTTTTCAAAAGGCAATATCAGAACATTTTTCTTGTAAGGAGCCGGGGCCGCAAAGCTCATGCTGAAGGTGAAAACTAAATTGCAAACTAAGATAAAAATAATTTTATTGCAATTGCGCATCGTTTCCTCAATTATCTATGATTCCCAGTGACCCTCAGGTTTTTGCCCATGGAAATTGTGAGGGTTCATTCTAGCAAATATTGTAAGGTTCCACTTATTTTATGTGAGCGCGTTCTTGACTTTTCCCTTCTCAAAAGTAAAATATCGCCCATGAAAATCCCACTCTTTCTCAGCGTTTTATTCAGCCTGATATTTATTTATTGCACTCCAGCTCATGCCGGAAAAAAACCTGCCGAGATGGTGTTGATTCCAAAAGGTTGTTTTATGATGGGATCCGATAGGGTGATTGATTACGAAGAAGGAAGACCCAATGATCGCGAAAGACCTGTTCATAAAGTATGCCTGGACGCATTTTATCTGGATAAAACTGAGGCCACTCAGGAGAGATACGAAAAAATTATTGGTGAAACTCCATCAACGTTAACCGGCAGTAAAGACTGGCCGGTCGATCATGTTTCCCATGAGAAGGCCAGTGAATTCTGTTCTTTCCAGGGCAAACGCCTGCCCACCGAAGCGGAATGGGAATATGCCGCCCGTGCGGGTAGTAAGACGGAATACCCCTGGGGAAAAACTCTCAACAGGGACTACCTCTGGTATTCAGATAATTCCCTGCGCACTCAACACCCTGTTGGGAGTAAAAAACCAAATGCCTGGGGGGTCCATGACATGCTGGGCAGTGTATGGGAATGGGTTTCGGATTGGTATTCAGAAAATTACTATCAGACAGGCCCGGTAAAAAATCCTCAAGGACCCAAAGCCCGAAGAAGTTTTCATCCCATTCGTGGCGGTTCATGGGTTGATGACGAGCATTATATCAGGGTCTCAGCCCGCATGCGTGGCGATTCGGACATGACCTTGTCATTCCTGGTAGGCTTCCGATGTGCTCGCGGTTTGAACATCACGAACAAATAGGTTTTTTATGCCCATTCAGATTAGGACATGGTTAATTAATCACGCAACTTTCCTCTGATCCCGCTTTGAACCGGAAAACAGTCAACCTAATTTATGAAAAATTAAGCCAGAGTTTTCCCAATGCTCAGTCAGAACTTGAATACCGGAATCATTTTGAATTGTTGGTTGCGGTTATATTGAGCGCTCAAGCCACCGACAAATCTGTCAACCGGGTGACTCCTGAATTATTTGAAAAATGTCCGACTCCGGAGGCGTTATTGAAGTTTGGCGAGAAACGGTTGAAGAAGCACATTCAAACTATTGGTTTGGCTCCCACCAAAGCTAAAAATATCATACGAACCTGCAGAATCCTTCTGGAAAATCATGGCGGTGCTGTTCCCGGAAACCGTAAAGACCTGGAACAGCTACCTGGGGTGGGACGAAAAACTGCTAATGTGGTTTTAAATGAGGGTTTCGGGAAACATACCATCGCCGTTGATACCCACGTTTTTCGCGTATCCAACAGGACGGGTTTGGCTCCGGGAAAAAATGTAATTGAAACCGAAGAAACACTGCTGAAAGTGACACCCGAGAAATGGAAAAAAGATGCTCATCGCTATCTTATTCTCCATGGCCGCTATATTTGTAAAGCGAAAAACTTTTTATGCAAGGAGTGTGTCATTGAGCAGGAGTGTGCTTTTCCTAAAAAACGGTTGTAATGAGGTGACCTGCTGAAAATGAGTCTGCAAACCAAAAGAAATTATGAGGAATTATTGAGCCGGATAAAATCGGCGCTACCTTCCCCAGGGGAATATAATATTTGTGGTGAAGTCAAGTCTGGGAATCAAACCTTTCCGCTGATAAAAATTATAATTGGCAAAGGAAATCAAAAAAGAGCGTTGATCTCTGCGGGAATCCATGGGGATGAACCCGCGGGTGTGGAAGCAATATGCAGTTTTCTGGAACAAAATATTTTCAACTCATTC
>SMVS01000007.1 GCA_004357435.1 Nitrospina sp.
CTATTCCCATCATGGTGGCTATCCTCCCGTGGATATAAAAAAATCAAGGGCGGCGTAAGCACACCCCAAGAAAATCCCAAAACTCATTGAGATGGCTCAGTTTAGCTTTTTTCCGCCATAAAATACAAGGACAAATCACAGAAAATCCCGCCCCGAGCCCAATTTTCAGGAAAAACCCTCGAAAACCTTCTATTTTAAAGCCGCTCCATGCGGCCAGCGTGCCGCTGGACCCAAAAGACCAAAATTTGGCATCGTGCCCAACACCTGATGAGCCCACGACCGAGCCAAGGCCCATTGCCTCCAGGTGCAACCTGGTTAGGCGTCCCTGAGGGCCTGGATGGCTTTGGTGTAGTCTTTGCTGTGGAACACGGCGGAACCGGCGACGAGCACGTTGGCGCCGGCTTTTTTGATGGCTCCGGCGTTCTCCGGTTTCACTCCACCATCGACCTCCACGTCCAATTCCACGCCCGACTCGTTCAACGTGTTGCGGAGCAGTTCAATTTTACTCAACACCTGCGGGATGAAGGACTGGCCACCAAATCCCGGGTTGACCGACATCAGCAACACCAGATCCGCATCCTCAATAATTTCGTCGAGCGAGAACAACGTGGTGCCGGGATTGAGCACCACCCCGGCGCGCACGCCCTGGTCCTTGATGAGTTGCACCGTGCGGTGCAGGTGCGGACAGGCCTCGGCATGCACCGACAAAATATCTGCGCCCGCGGAGGCAAACTCCGGAATATATTGATCGGCGTTTTCGATCATCAGATGAACGTCGAGCGGCAGTTCGGTCACTTTGCGAAGGGATTCCACAACGATCGGACCGATGGTGAGGTTGGGAACAAAATGCCCATCCATCACATCGACATGAATCCAATCGGCGCCCGCGTCTTCGACCGCTTTGACTTCATCGCCCAACCGGCTGAAATCGGCGGCAAGAATCGAAGGTGCAATTTTTACCATGGGAAACCTCAAAAAAGAATGGACCCGAACGCAGAATGGCCCGAGTGTGGAGACCATCGAAAAATCGTTGCTGAGAATAACACAAGCAGGCAATCCAGCGCCATCCAAAAACCCCCAGCGTGCCGCTGGACCCAAATAGCTGACGCTTAGTATCATTGCCAGCAATGGTTGAACGTATTATCAAGTCAGGACTCATTTAGCCCCGGCGCTTCGCCGGCAGGGTGGTCAACCGCCCTTGTAGTCTATATAATCATCCCATTAACTTTCTCGACGGGAACCATGAATCATGATTTTTAATGGCTGTAAATGGACCGCCCTCATTTTAGGGATCACCCTGTTGACCGCCTGCTCTGCTGAGGAACGGTCGCCGGTGCGGCGCACCCAATTCATCATGGGCACGCTGGTCGAAATCACCGTCTCCCATGCCGATGAAAAGGTCGCGAACCTGGCCATGACGCAGGCTTTCGATGAAATGCGGCGCATCGAAAAATTGATGAGCACTTATCTTCTCGATTCGGAAATCTCCCAACTCAACCGTTCGGCCGGCGGGACGGCGCTGGCCCTCTCACCGGAAGTGGTTGAAGTATTACGCGAGGCCGTCCGCTGGGGGGAGGCGTCCGCGGGCGCTTTTGATGTCACCATTGAGCCGGTGGCACGGCTTTGGAATTTTGATGAAGAAGAACCGCAGGCCCCCGAACCGGAACGGTTGCAGAGAGCGTTGACCCGGATCAATTACCGGGATATTGAAATTGAAAACGACCGGGTTCGATTGGCCCAACCGGGGATGGCGGTCAATCTCGGCGCCATCGCCAAAGGCTACGCGGTGGACCGCGCGGCGGCCCTGTTGCGCGGCCTCGTGCCCAACGGCATCATCAACGCGGGCGGCGACTTGACCGCCTTTGGCAGGCGCAACCCGGAGGATCCGTGGATCATCGGATTGCAACATCCCCGTGAGCCCAATAAAGTGCTCGCTTCCTTCGCCGTCGAGAAGCGCGGCGTCGCCACTTCCGGCGATTACCAGAAATATTTCATCCGGGATGGCGTCCGTTACCATCACATATTGAATCCCACAACTGGCTTGCCCGCACGCGGACTGACTTCCGTCACCGTTATAGCGCCCAGCGTCATGCAGGCCGATGCCCTGGCGACAGCGGCCTTCGTGATGGGCGCGGAGAAAGGCCTCGCCTGGCTGGACAACCTGCCGGAGGTGGAAGCCCTGGTGGTGCTGGCGGATGGAAACTTGCGATTCACCAACGGGTTTCAAAAGCAACCGCGATTCAGTTTGCGATGACCGCGTCACGCGCGGTGGCGCGACGGTTGGAATCGTTTCAACAGTAACGAATTGCTCACCACGCAGACCGAACTGACGGCCATGGCCGCGGCGGCGAACAGCGGTTGCAGGAGCACGCCATATAACGGAAACAACACCCCGGCGGCAATGGGAATGCCCAGAATATTGTAGAAAAAAGCCCAGAACAGGTTTTGTTTGATCTTCGAGAAAGTTTTGCGGCTCAACTCAATCGCGTCGCCCACGGCGTGAAGGTCCGAGGTCATGAGCGTGATGTCCGAAGTCTCCATAGCCACATCGGAGCCCGACCCCATGGCGATCCCGATATGCGCCTTGGCCAGCGCCGGCGCGTCGTTGATGCCGTCGCCCACCATGGCGACATGGCGTCCCTCGGCGATGAGTCTTTGCACCTCGGCCGCCTTGTCCCCCGGAAGCACCTCGGCCAGAACGCGTTCAATGCCCAGTTGTTCGGCCACGGCCTGGGCGGTGCGCGCGTGGTCGCCGGTGATCATCATCACCTCCAGGCCTCTGGCCTTCAGCTCCTTCACCACGCTCTGCGCATTCGGTTTGATTTGATCCGCCGTCGCCAGCAATCCCACGACCCGGTCTTGCACCCGGAACAGCAGTGCCGTCTTGCCCTGCCGAGAAAATTCCTCCACCTGCGCCCGCACTGCCGAAACATCATATCCCGATTCCACCATGAGCCGCAGGTTTCCCAAAGCGACTTCCATGCCATCCACTTGCGCCTGCACACCGAAGCCCGGCAGGGCTTTGAAATCGCTGAGGGGCAACAGGTTCAATTGGCGCTGTTCCGCCTCGCGCACCACCGCTTGGCCCAACGGGTGCTCCGATCCCTTTTCCAGGGAAGCGGACAACGTCAGCAGGCGGTCCGCATTCATTTTCGATGCTGGGTCGATCCACACATCGGTCACAGCGGGCCGGCCCTCGGTCAAGGTACCGGTTTTGTCGAACAGGATGGTGTCCAAATACTGCGCCTGCTCCAGGATTTCTCCGCCCTTGATCAGGATGCCCAACTCCGCGCCCTTGCCGGTGCCCACCATGATGGCGGTGGGCGTGGCCAATCCCAACGCGCACGGACAGGCGATGATCATGACGGAGATAAAAATCATCATGGCGAATAAAAAAGGATCGGTCGGTAAGGTGGTGATGGCGGTTCCGAACAACCACCACACCAGAAACGCCAGGCTGGCGAGAGCGATAACGATGGGAACGAAGATGCCCGCCACTCGGTCCGCCAATCTTTGCACCGGCGCCTTCGACCCCTGGGCTTCCTCGACCAGTTTGATGATATGGGCCAAAACCGAATCCCGTCCCAGGCGGGTGGCGGTCATTTTGAAAAAGCCGGTGCGGTTGAGGCTGGCCCCGATGACGTCGTCACCGGAAATTTTATCCACCGGCACGCTCTCGCCGGTGATCATGGATTCGTCGACGGTGGTATTCCCTGCCAACACGGTACCGTCGACCGGGATTTTTTCACCGGGGCGCACGCTGATGGTATCGCCCACGACCACCTGCGCCACCGGCAGATCGACCTCCAACCCCTGGCGCTCGACCCGGGCGGTTTTCGGTTGCAGGCCAATGAGTTTGCGGATCGCGTCGGAGGCCCGGCCCTTGGCCCGTGCTTCCAGCAAGCGTCCCATCAGCACCAGGGTGATGATCATAGCGGAAGTGTCGAAATACACGCCCTGCGCCAGGGATGGCAGGGCCGAGGGAAAGCAGGTCACCCATGCGCTGTAACCGTAAGCCACGGTGGTGCCCACCGCAATGAGCGTGTTCATGTCGGTGTAGCCGTGTTTCACTCCGGTCCACGTGCCCTTGTAAAACTGCCAGCCGCCCCAAAACTGCACGGGGGTGGCCAGAACCAATAGCCAAATGTTGTGCAGGACGGGGTCCAGCGAAATGAAGGTCTGCATACCACTGAGCATGATCAGCCCGCTGACCACGGCGCTGAAAACGAATTTGCGGGTCAGCCGCCGGGTCTCCTGGCTCTGCCGTTGCTCCGCCGAATCCTCAGCGGCCCCGACCGCCATTGCCATCGGGGAAACTTTATAGCCGATCTGCTCCAGAGCGATATTGAAATCCCGCATGCCCACCCGCGACTCAAGGTGTTCCACGGTGGCTTTTTCACTGGCCAGGTTGACCTGCGCATCCCACACACCATCCAACCCGCGCAATTTTTTTTCAACGCGGGACACACAGGAGGCACAGGTCATTCCCGCCACCGGAAATACGGTTTTGATCCTGGGGACTTCAAAGCCGATGTTTTCGATCGCGGCCATGATCTGGCCGGAAGAGGTCTGCTCAGGATCGTATTCCACGGCGACCATCTCGGCCCCGAAATTGACGCTGGCCTGTTGCACTCCCGTCATGCCGCCCACTTTTTTCTCAATGCGGGCCGAACAGCTGGCGCAACTCATGCCTTGGATCGGAAGAGTGATATGATGGGATTTTAGAGTTTCAACCATGACTGCCACCGGTGTTAAATTTCCTCCTTTTATTATATTATAAAAAGAACCATGAAAAGAACCCACCCGGTTCCCATCCGAGAATTAGATGCTCGATAGAAACAGATACCAGACGGTCTGGAAATATTCCTGGTTGAGAGGAGCGTTATTTGCGTTGATTCTTTGTGGCATCGCGCGGCCCGGCTGGACGGAACCACAATGGGTGGATTTGACGCACCCGTTTGACCAATCCACCATTTACTGGCCGACCAGCAAACCGTTCGAGTTGCACAGGGTCCACAAGGGGCTCACCAGCGAAGGATTCTGGTACGAAGCCAACAATTATGAGGCCGCTGAACATGGCGGAACGCATCTCGATGCCCCCGCTCATTTCGCCAGAGGAAAATGGACCGTGGATGAAATCCCCTTGTCCCGCCTGGTCGCTCCGGGGATTCTGGTGGACGTGAGCGCACGGGTTCGGAGTCACCCGGACACTCTGATCCAAAAACAGGATTTTCTCGACTGGGAGCAACGCCATGGCCGCATCCCGGAGGGGGTGATCGTGCTGGTTCGCACCGGCTGGGCAACCTTCTGGCCGGACAAGAAAAAATACCTGGGATCGGACCAACCGGGGGACGCGTCACAGTTGCATTTCCCCGGATTCAGTGTGGAAGCGGCCCGCTTTTTGGCGGACGACCGGAAACCCGCCGCGGTAGGGCTGGACACGGCCAGTCTGGACTACGGCCCCTCCAGAGATTTTCCCGCCCATCAGGTGTTCGGCAACGCCAATATCCCCGGTTTTGAAAATTTGACCGGTTTGGCTTCACTCCCTGCCAAGGGGTTCCGGGTGATTGCTCTTCCCATGAAAATCGGCAAAGGCAGTGGGGCGCCTTTAAGAATCATTGCTGAAATTCCGTAATCGTTTAAACCATGGCTTATTTTTTCCAGAACAGATATCTTAAGGTGAAAAAACCGTAGCAGATGAGAAGGAGAGCGATGATTGCGTTGGTAAAAGAGTTTTCAGAAATTGAGCTGGTGAAAAAATATATGCCAGCCACACTCAATATGAGGCCCAGCGAGAAGTAACACATGGCCTTTAAAAATGAGGACCGGGAAGTGAGGTTCAGGTGTTCCCGCTTTTGCTTCAGTTGCCAGCGCCAGCGTAAAATATAGTAGGTTTGTCGCATCCAGGAAAACAGACCGCCATCTTCCACGAGGTTGGTTTGGCAATACATGCAATGGGTATCGGCCTGGCGGTTGGGGAAACCGCAGTTCAGGCACAGCCGATGGTTCTGCTGTTCATGGTGCAAAGCGATCGGTTCTTTTTTTGGTTTGTCCATGGCTCAGGGGACAGAAGGGAGTTCGGCGCCACGCCGGCAACTCCAGATTCTTTAGCAATATAAATACCAATGGTGATTGAATTTTATACCCATTGATTTGGGCTGTCAATCACCGGGAATTTTATCATTGATTAATAACTCTCTGCTTTTTCGGAACTACCGGATACCTATGAAAATTAGCCATTTAATGGGATGGATCGTATTGGGATGCCTTGGTCTCCCGCCCAACAATGGGGTAGCCTCCCCGCACCCTGCCGGCTTCTCGCCGGCGGTTGAACGGCAGGCGCTGATCCCGGCGGGTTCCTATGAAATGGGCAGTCGACGATCGCTCCGGGAACTGCATCCGACGACCATTTTTCAAACCGACCGCCACATGCTGGGTCCGGAAGACCCGGCGCACGAGGTGATACTGGATGCCTTCACCATTGATAAATACGAAGTCACCCACCTCGAGTACAAAATTTTTATGGACACCACAGGATATAAAACGCTTCCCCGGTTTTGGGACGACCCGGATTACAACCATCCGGATCAACCGGTGGTGGGCATCACCTGGAAGGAAGCCCAGCAATACTGCCGATGGCGGAACCAGCGTTTACCCACCGAAGCCGAGTGGGAAAAAGCCGGGCGCGGCAAGCGTCCCGTCAAATATCCCTGGGGCAATGAGGCGCCGGATGCCACCCGGCTGAATTACCAAAATGAAGTGGGCAAGCCCTCCCCGGTCGGTTCTTTTACAGCCGGTCAATCGGATTACGGGGTCCATGACCTGTCCGGCAATCTGTCCGAATGGGTGCAGGACTGGCATGACCCGGAACATTACCTGTTCTCGCCCAAGAAAAATCCGCAAGGTCCGAAAAAAGGGCAATACCGGGTGATTCGCGGCGGCAACTGGATGAACAACGCGGAGGATGTGAGGCTGACCTACCGCAACGCCACGGTTCCTAAAGCCCGCTCTCGGACGTTGGGATTCCGTTGTGTGGCCGCGGTCAAATGACCGATCTTCATGATGAGGGAGCGATTTTACTTTTGATCCGGTCCAGAAGGATGTCGGCAATTTCCACCTTGGACATCAGCGGCAGGGCTTCAATGGTCGCGGCCGAGTCGATGAGGGTGACCTGGTTGTTGTCGGACTGAAATCCGATGCCGGGTGCGCTGATGTTATTGGCGACGATTAAATCGAGCTGTTTTCTTTTTAATTTCTCCTGCGCGCTTTGCACCACGTTTTCGCTTTCGGCGGCGAACCCGACCACAAACTGTCCGGTTTTTTTTGCCGCCACCGCCTGCAGGATATCCACAGTAGGCAGAAAGTGAAGCACCAGAGGTTGGTCGCTTTTTTTCATTTTTTCTTTCTGCACCTCCGCCGGAGAGAAATCCCCTACCGCGGCGGTCATCACCAGCACATCGCAATCGGGCAGATGCTTCATCACCAGCGAGTACATTTCCTGAGCCCGCTGACAGGGCTGTAGCTGGACGCCCGGAGGCGGCTCCAGATGCGTGGGCCCGCTGATTAAAACCACCTCAGCGCCGCGTTTGACGGCCTGCCGGGCAACCGCGTATCCCATTTTCCCGGAAGACCGGTTGGTGATGAAGCGCACCGGGTCGAGGTGCTCGCGGGTGGGGCCAGCGGTGACCAAAAATTTTATTCCTTGAAGATCGCTTTGCTGGGCCAGCAGTTGCTGAATCTCCCGAACCATGTCCGCGGGCTCGGCCAGCCTGCCCAGGCCCGTCACACCGCAGGCCAGCTCACCCAGCTCAGGATTCATCACATGGACTCCCATCCGTTTCATTTTACGAATGTTCTCCTGAACGGCGGCATGCGCCCACATCTTGTCGTTCATCGCCGGGGCCACCAGGACCGTGCCGTCATAGCCGGTGAACAAAGTGGACAAGGGATCGTCCGCCAGTCCGTTGGCAAGTTTCCCTAAAGTGTTGGCCGTCGCCGGAGCGATGATGAGGAGGTCGGCGTTCTCCGAAACTTGCAGGTGTTCCATAGCGGCGGAATGTTCGGAATCGAAAATCTCGTGATACACCGGGTGGCCCGACAGGGTTGCAAACGTCAGGGGCGTGACAAACTTTTTGGCGCTGGCGGTCATCACCACGTGCACCGAGGCTCCGGCTTTGGTCAAAAGACGCAACAGCTCCACCGCTTTGTAAGCGGCGATGCCCCCGGAAACCCCCAACACAATTTTTCTGCCATTCAAAGAATTGGCCATAGTCAATCCACCTGGTTTTCTCCGTTCACTGGACAAAAGAATTTTCTCACGGAACGAGTGCAATGCACCCAATTATAGAGATAGTTCCTTGCAGGATCAACGATTTTGCAGGCACCGGATGGGATGCAAGTCGAAATTGACATTTAAATAGCCTTTGCTTAGTATGCCCATGCCCGTTAACCAACTCAATCTTTGAACCTGAAGGAAACGAAAGATTTATGCCTGAATTGAGAAAAGATCCGATCGTGGATCGCTGGGTCATTATTGCCGAAGACCGTGGCAAGCGGCCCGGTGATTTTCCCAGCCCGACCCGGAAACTGCAGGTAGGATTTTGTCCCTTTTGTCCGGGCAACGAGAGCAAAACACCGCCTGAGGTGCTGGCACTACGAGCCAGCGGGGCACCCAGAAATGGCAGTGGCTGGTCTCTCAGAGTGGTGCCGAACAAGTATCCAGCTCTGAAAATCGAAGGCGAGATGAACCGTACCGGTCTGGGCATGTTCGACCGAATGAACGGAATCGGCGCGCATGAAGTGATCATTGAAGGCCCCCAGCATGAATTGGCGCTGGAAGAACTGCCCGAAAAAAATATTCAGGATTGCCTGTGGGCGTACCAGCAAAGAATTATCGATTTGAAAGGCGACTCCCGGTTTCGTCACATTGTGATTTTTAAAAACCACGGGGAAGCCGCTGGCGCAACGTTGGAACACACACACAGCCAGTTGATCGCTCTGCCGATCACTCCGAAACGGGTTTCAGATGAGATCATCGGCGCGCGACGCCACTATGAACTCAAGGAACGCTGTATATTTTGCGACATCATCGACCAGGAGCGTAGCGACGGCCAACGGGTGGTCATGGAAAACAGCGATTTCATCGCGCTCTGTCCGTACGCGTCGCGTTTCCCCTTTGAGACCTGGATCCTGCCCAGATATCACCAATCACATTTTGAAAAAGACAGCGTTAACCAGATGGCCGCCATGGCACCGATTCTCAAGGATGTCTTGTTGAAAATCCGCATTGCGTTGAACCATCCGCCGTACAATTTTATCTTGCACAATTCCCCGGTGAACGGCCATCACGATGCGTATTACCACTGGCACATCGAGATCACCCCGAAAGTCACCAAGATGGCCGGGTTTGAGGAGGGCACGGGATTTTATATCAATCCCACCTCTCCCGAAGAAGCCGCCGAGGTCTTGCGGTCCATTCCTATCCAGCCTTGAAATGGCGCGCCGCCTCAAAATTCTGTACGTTGCTTCAGAGGCCCATCCTCATGCCAAGACCGGCGGTTTGGCGGATGTTTCTGGCGCCCTGCCCGCAGCGCTGAGAAAACTGGGACACGATGTCCGCCTGATTTTGCCCAAATATAAATGCGTCCCCTCTGCCACCATCAAACCGATGGGGAAAAAGGTTCCGGTTCTGCTCGGACCCACCTACCAAGAAGCCATCCTTTTTGAAACCATTCAACCCGGCCCCACTTATTTTATCGGGCACGACCCTTTTTTTCACCGGGACGGATTGTACGGTTCCCATGGCCGGGATTTTCCGGACAATGCCGAGCGTTTTATTTTCTTTTGCCGCGCCGTATTGGAAACCTGCAAAGCCATATCCTTCCAGCCCGACATCATTCATTGCAGTGATTGGCAAACGGGCCTGGTGCCGGCTTACCTGAAAAGCATTTACGCCTCCGAGGCATTTTTTAAAAATACCCGAAGTATCTTTTCCATACATAATCTGGGATACGCCGGGAATTTTCCGCCGCAGGCTCTCCACACGGCGCATTTGCCGTGGACTCTGTTTCACCCCAAGGGCGTGGAATTTTTCGGTCAATTCAGTTTTCTCAAAGCGGGGCTGGTGTATGCCGACCTGTTGAACACGGTCAGCAAAAAATACAGCCGGGAAATTTTAAAACCTGAGAACGGGTTTGGTTTCGAGGGGATCCTGCAACACCGGCGCCAAGATCTGTTCGGGGTGTTGAACGGGGTCGATGAAGAGGCGTGGAACCCAGCGGATGATCCGTTGATCGACCATCATTTCAGCGCCCGGTCCTTGCAAAAAAAGCAGGCCTGCAAAAAAGATATCGCTAAAAGTTTATCCATTGAGTTGGGGCGGCGGGAACCTTTATTGTGCATGATCACCCGGCTCTCCGACCAAAAGGGACTGGACCTGATCGTGCAGGGGTTTCAGGACATCATGGCGGAGCGGGTGGGATTCATTCTCTTGGGTTCCGGCGATGCCCGATACGAAAAGTTTTTCAAATCCCAAAAGTATCCCAATAAATTTGCCTGCCGGTTGGGCTTCGACGAAAAACTGGCCCACCGAATTCTGGCCGGGAGCGATATTCTTTTAATGCCCTCGCGCTACGAGCCCTGCGGCCTGACCCAGATGTATGGCATGCGCTACGGCACTGTTCCGGTGGTGCGGGCGGTGGGCGGCCTGGCCGATACGGTCCCGCCCTTCAATATCAGGACCGGCCAAGGCACTGGTTTTAATTTCCGGCCATTTGAATTAAAATACTTCATGACTGCCCTGCGCAAAGCATTGACGGCCTACCAGCAACCCAAGACCTGGCGGCAACTGATGCTCAATGGGATGAGTCAAGATCATGGCTGGGAAAAGGTGGCCGGACAGTACACTCGACTTTACCGCCGGGCCCTTCGCCAAAAATAATTTTCCGTTCCCCGCGATTGGCAGTGAGGTTCTTATGATTCAAGAAACCGCTCTGGGCCTCGAAATCTTAAGAGATGTCGCGCGAATTTCCAACTCCACCCTCAACTTGGATGAGATCCTTGCGCAGACCCTTGATATCGTCAAAAACAAGTTGCACATCGACGCCTGCTCCATCTATTTGATTGAAACGGAAAATGAACAACCCCGCCTGAAACTAAAAGCCTCCAGCGGCATGCCCGAAGGCGCGGCCTCCAATATCTATCTGAAACCCGGCAAAGGGGTGACCGGATGGGTGGCTCAAAACAAAAAGACTCTCGCTTTAAGCGATGCCTTGCAGGACCCTCGTTTCGTTTATTTCCCGGAAATTGAGGAAGAGCGTTTTCAGTCCATGCTCTCGGTGCCCATGCTGTATCAGGACGAGTGCATCGGTGTGATCAACGTGCACACGCTGGCCATTCGTTTTTTTTCACCGCCCGAGATCGCGGTCTTGGAAACCCTGTCCGGCCAGATCACCGGTTGCATTCGCAACGCTCTGGAGTTCCAAAGAAGCCAACTTCTGCTGAAGGAGCAAACCCTCCTGTACGATATCAGTCTGGCGGTTCAGGGAACGATGAAAATGGACCACCAATTATGGATTCTGTTGACGGGAATCACCTTGGGCGGTGCGGGTGGGTTCAACCGGGCCTTATTGTTCCTGACCGACGACCAGTCGAAAGTATTGCAAGGGTATATGGGGCTGGGTCCGGATTCTCCCGAAGCCGCAGGGTACATCTGGTCGGAATTGCGCCATAAAAAAGGCGATATCCTGCATTGGATCCTGACCGAATCCGACCGGAATGAATATCAGCAGTCCGCATTCAACAGCCTGGCTCAAAGCCTGACCATTCCTCTAAAACCGGGCACCCATGTGCTGGCGGAAACGGCTCTCCTCAAGCGGCCCTTTCTCATCGACCATCCGCAAGAACATTCGCTGGTGCCCAGGGAGTTTGCAAAGCTCCTCGGTTCAGACAGTTTTGCGGTGGTGCCGCTGGTGCCCCATCAGGAAACGCTGGGCGTTCTGCTGGTCGACAATCGCTACAACAACGCCCCCATCACGGACAACGATATGGCCCTGCTCACCCGCCTGACCACCCACATCGGATGGGTGATTGAAAACTCCCGGCTGTTCAACAAACTTCTGAAATCCAATCAGGAACTGTTGTCCACCAAGGAACAGTTGATCCAATCCGAAAAGCTGGCGGCTATGGGGGAACTGGCGGCAGAGGTCGCCCATGAAATCAAAAATCCCATGGTTTCCATCGGCGGATTCACCCGCCGGTTACGGGACCAGCTCTCCCATCTCTGCCAGGACCCGAATCTGGCAAATTTACTGGATTCTCCCATACAATACTCCGGCATCATCATCAATGAAGTCGAGCGTATGGAGCGGCTTCTCAATAATATCCTTCAGTTATCCCAGGCGGAGCAACTGGAACTGGAGGACGTCAATATTAATGAACTGATTCTAGAAGTCATCAAGTCTTTTCAGGTCGGGATTCAAGAAAGAACTATCGAGCTCAAGCTCCATCTGCCCAGGGAGAAGGAGGTCCTGCCGATTGATCGGTCCAAAATCAAACAGGTGATGATCAACATCCTGTCCAATGCCATGGAATCCATGCCGCGCGGCGGACTCTTGCAGATCAGCAGTCTGCCCTACGTTTATATCAATGACCGGGAAATGCTGGCGCTGTGCTTTGAGGACTCTGGCGGGGGAATTTCCCAGAAAACCTTTGAAAATATCTTCCATCCATTTTTCACGACCAAGGCCACCGGCACCGGACTGGGCCTTTCGATTTCCCGTAAAATTGTGGAAAGCCACGGCGGCGCTCTCGAACTAAAAAATAACCCGAATCAGGGAGTGACGGTGTACCTCTATTTACCGTTGCAAAATCCCGCGAATTATAATAAAAACTAATAATCCTTTTCCGGTCTGGCAACTGGGCCCGGCGTTTCTCCATCCCCTATGTGCAACAGATAAAGACAAAATAAGGAGCGGACCATGACCAAGATACTAGTGATCGATGACGAAGCCAATATCCGCCTTCTTTACAAGGAGGAGCTTCAAGATGAAGGTTACGAGGTCGCTCTGGCGGCCAACGCCGAGGAGGCCCTCAAGGCCATCGAAACGGCTGAGCCAGACCTGATCACCCTCGACATCAAAATGCCGGGAATGAACGGCATTGAACTTTTGCGGAAGTTGAAGGAAGATAAAAAGGACATTCCCGTCATAATATGTTCCGCTTACGGTGCCTACAAGCAGGACTTTCAGGTGTGGGCCTCCGAAGCCTATGTGGTTAAATCGGCGGACCTCCAGGAATTGAAAACGACCATCAAGGAAGTCCTCGACGCCTCATAAGTCACTTGAGCCATCATTAAAATGAACAGGGTCCGCGCTTTCAGTGGAACCCAAGAGGCCCGCAACCCTCATGGATGAACCAAAATTCATAGCGATCGAGGGATCGATCGGCGCCGGCAAAACCACCCTTGCCAAGATGCTGGCCAAGGAATACCAGGCCCGGCTGGTGCTGGAGGTCGATGAGGAGAACCCCTTCATCAGTAAATTTTATGAGGACCGGGAAACATTCGCCTTCCAGACTCAGGTTTTTTTTTTACTGAACCGCTACAACCAGTACCGGGAGTTATTGCAGAGGGATTTGTTCAGTTCGGTAGTCATCACCGATTACCTTTTCCAGCGGGACAACCTGTTTGCCAATATCAATTTGCAGGGCCATGAACTCCATTTATACCAACAAATCTATAACCTCATAAAAATCAAGATCCCCAAGCCGGATTTAGTCATATTTCTGCAGGCCGATACCGATGTGTTGTACTCTCGGGTCGAAAAAAGGGCTCGGGATTATGAGCAAATCATGGAATACGCGTATCTGGATGAGGTCAACCAGGCGTTCAACAACTATTTCTTCTATTACGCGGAAACCCCTCTTCTGGTGGTCAACACCAACGAAATCGATATCGTGGCAAAAAATATTGACCTGAAGGAGTTGATTAATAAAATCAATAGTCATAAAATAGGACGCGAGTATTACAATCCGCTTGGATCCTGATAAGACCGGGACGGAGTGAAGGATTTTCCAGTCCGGGGGGACGTCGGGAAGAAGACCCGTTTTTACACTGGCTTCAAACCCAAACAAACGTCAACCTGAATGCTTGAATAACCTCCGTGCCCACCGGCTAAGCCGGCGGGCTTTTTGCTTGGCACAACACTGGTTGGCCAGGTCCTGCCCGATTCATCAGGTCCAAGTCACATCGGACCGCTATGAAAACTGTACCCGTCACCATTCCGGATCTTTTAGAGTGGAAAAAAAATCAGCGGATAATCACGGCGCTCACCGCCTACGATTACAGCTTCGCGCGATTTCTGGATGAAGCAGACATCGACATCGTGCTGGTCGGCGATTCGCTCGGCATGGTTTCCCTGGGCTATGAAAACACTCTGCCGGTGACCATGGACGAAATGATTCACCACACCCGGGCCGTCCGGCGCGGCATCCGCCATGCCCTGCTGGTGGGGGACATGCCGTTCATGTCCTACCAGGTCTCCGATCAGGACGCCATCCTGAATGCCGGCCGTTTCATAAAAGAAGGCGGCGCCCAGGCGGTCAAACTGGAGGGCGGTGCACAGGTGCTGGATCGGGTTCAGGCGCTGGTGGGCGCCGGAATTTCCGTGATGGGGCACGTCGGCCTGACCCCCCAGTCGGTGCACCAATTTGGGGGCTACAAGGTACAGGGCAAAAACTACCTGAATGCCCGGCAAATCAAAAAAGACGCTTTGGGTTTGCAAAAGACCGGAGCGTTTGCGGTGGTGCTGGAAGGTATTCCAGCTGATTTGGCGGCGGAAATCACCGCTGAACTGACCATCCCCACTATCGGGATCGGGGCCGGACCACAGTGCGATGGACAAATTCTGGTGACGCAGGACATGCTGGGTATGAACCTGGATTTTTTTCCCAAGTTCGTCAAAAAGTATGCCGATGTGGGGGACACCATTCAGTCGGCTCTCCAAGACTATATTCAGGAAGTCCGGTCGGGAACTTTCCCCGATGAGGAACATTCTTATCGCGTCGAGCGGAAACCGCTCCGCAAGGTGGAGAATGCCAACGGAGCTTAAAATCTAAGGCTGATCGAGTGAAAAATGGAAATCATTAAAACACTGGAAGGCATGAAAATCGCCCAACGGCGTCGCGCCGGACAGCGCGTCGGGTTGGTGCCCACCATGGGTTATTTGCATGATGGCCATTTGAGTCTGGTCGAGAAATCGCTCAGCACCTGCGATATCACCGTGGTCAGCATTTTTGTCAATCCCAAACAATTCCGGCCGAATGAGGATTTGGACACTTACCCTGTTGATCTAAAAAGAGATATAAAATTGCTGGAAGACTTGGGAGTGGCTATTCTGTTCCTCCCAAAAAATGCGGACATGTACCCAGAGGGATACCAAACATACGTTCAGGTGGAAAAAATCACGGAACGGTTATGCGGCAAGAGCCGGCCGGGGTTTTTTCGCGGCGTGGCCACGGTGGTGTTGAAACTGTTCAATACGGTGCAACCGGATGTCGCGTTTTTCGGAGAAAAGGACCGCCAGCAGTTGGCGGTCATCCAAAAGATGGTGCAAGATCTCAATCTCGATATACAAATTGAGGGGTTGCCGATTGTGCGAGATCCCGATGGCCTGGCCAGCAGTTCCCGCAACCTTTACCTGAGTCCCCAGGCCCGTCAATCGGCGTTGTGCCTGCAGGAGGCATTGCAACTGGCGCAACGGCGAGTGGCGGCAGGCGAAACTTCGGCCCATAAAATCCGCTCAGCAATGCAGGACGTTATTGAAGCACACCCGGACACTCGAGTGGACTACATCTCGGTGTGCGATCCTTTACAGTTTAACGAGTTGGAAGTTATTCAAGGGAAAACCTTGATCGCCCTCGCTGTACACGTTGGGCAAACAAGGTTAATCGACAATTGTTTAATCGAGAGAATTTAATTATGCTGAGAACTATGTTGAGTTGTAAATTGCACCGGGCGCGCGTCACGGATCGGGATATTGATTACCAAGGAAGCATTGAAATTGATCAGGATTTGATGGACGAGGTCGGCCTTTTACCCCATGAGCAGGTGCACATTTATGATATAAATAACGGCAACCGGTTCATCACTTACGCCATCCCGGGGCCTAAGGGCGGTGGGAGTATTTCCATCAACGGGGCGGCGGCACGCCTGGTGGAGAGAAATGATCGTATCATTATTGCCGCTTATGGTACTATGGAAGTTGATAAAGATGACCAGTACCAGCCACGAGTCCTCCTGCTCGACGAAAACAATCGCATCGTTGAGAGGCAAGGTTCTCTCGGCTTGACCACAAAGATTGCATCATGACTGAATTTTTTTGGACCCTATCTTTTATATTCACCGCTTGGATGTGCATTGATGCCATCAACCGCCGGGAGCATTTTGTCTGGATCATTGTGATGATTGTGCTGATGCCGGTCGGTGCTTTGGCCTATTTCTTCACCATCAAAAATAAGGCTGGCGGCGGAGTCCTGATGGCCCCTAACCTCCGACTCTTTAAATCGACTCCTCAAAAAGAAATAGACACCGAGGAAACTCTTCAGCTGAAGGAATTGATCAACAAATTTCACAAGGCCTATCATTACGAAAAGCTAGGAGAGAGCTACTTTGAACAAAAAAAATATGCGCTGGCCATTCCACAGTTTGAGGCGGCAATCAAAAAAGATCCTGAGCTCACGGAAGCCCGTTACAGCTGGGCAAAATCATTACACGCTCTGGGCCGCCACGCCGACTCTGCCGAAGTTCTGGTAGAATTGATCAAGATTGATAAAAAATACGACTACGGCAACGCCATTTTCGGCTTGGCAGAGTGTTACCGGCTCTCCGGGCAGGAAGACAAAGCTCTGGAAGCCTATGAGACCGTGATCAACTCGTACCACTTCTTCAAAGCCTATTATCATTACGCCCGCTTGCTCGACCAGAAGGGTAAAAAGCAGGAAGCTATCAGTTGCATGAAAAGCATCATCGGTTCATCCAAAGACCTCCCCGGTTACAAGCTTGAAAAAGAACGGCATTGGATTGATGAAGCCTACAAATATTTACGGAAGAACGGAATCGAATTGGCTTGACCCTCTATTTGTAACCAAACTCCTCATTGTATTCCGGCCCATGGAACGACGCTCCCATTTAGGCGCCTATTTTGAGCCTTTTGTTTAAGCCCCAAATTAAAAATTTTTTAAAATTCTTAATATTTTTCTGGAAAACAGGTTGGCATTTATGTTCTTCTGGAATCAGTGACATTATTAGAGCGGGGGAAGCATTGAAAGGGAAAAAGATAATGACTGTGTTGGCGGAAAACTTAAAAACCATTAGAAAGAGTCTGCATTGCACGCAGATGGCCATCTCCGAGGTTCTGGGCATTGGGTTTCGCACTTATGTCCGTTATGAAGCCGGCGAGCGGGACGCCCCGGTGTCGGTCCTCATCAAAATGGCCAAATTGGGGAATATTCCCCTCGACCGGTTTTTGATCCATAAAATCACGCCAATGGATATGGGCGAAGGAACCCCACCCGCCACACCCGGCAAGGTGGAAGTGGTGTCGGGTTCACTTATGGAAGGGCGGCTTTCTTTAAAAGGAATCAGTCAGGATTTTTACATCACCACCAACGCCAACGAAAAAAAATTACTGACGCATTTTAGAAAACTGAGTCCAGCCACTCGGGAAAAATGCATTCAGGAAATAGAAAAGAAATTAAAAAAAATGAAAACCCAAGGCTTGGTTTCTGGCACAAAAAAGGTGCCGAAAAAAGTGATCAAAGCGCAAAACACTATTCAGCTGAAAAAGATGGCCAAGACCATCAAGAAAATCACCTTGAAAGGATAATCCCCCCGGCGAAGCGCCGCCAGGCAACTGGTCAGGCTTAGTTCCGCGCTCAATAGCTTACAGGCATAACTCGAAGAGCATAGCAATTTGCTTCCCCTGCTAAGGGGTCACTTCCTCTTGAATTTCCGCAATATATCATTGAGATCAAAAAACAGGGCGATGGGCCGCCCGTGGGGACAGGTGTAGGGCATCTCCGTCTGCTCCAGATCGTAAAGGAGTTTTTTGATCTGGTCCAATTCCATGGGATGGTTGACCATAATAGCGTTGCGGCAGGACATCATGATGACCACATCATCCAGTTTATCCTGAAGCGCATTGTGAGAGTCATCGCGGGACAGCGTTTCCGCAATGTTCCGCAATATTTCCTCGTGCTGGTGATTTTTCAAAATGGCGGGCACGCTTCGTAATAGAAATCCGTGATTGCCAAAAGGCTCCAGCTCCAAACCCAAAACTTTAAGAGCCTCCAGGCTCTGACTCAGCGCCTCGGCTTCCGCCGGTGCAAACTCCACAGCCAAAGGAAACATCAGGGATTGAACTTCAACATTTTTGTTCTGAGCCGCCTGCCGAAACCGTTCGTACAAGACTCGCTCATGGGCCACATGCTGATCCACCACCAACAACCCGCGCGGCCCCTCCATCAGAATGAAAGAATTCTCCAACTGTCCCACGGGATTGAACTCCGAATAAATGAGTTCCGACACGGCCTGCGGTTTTTGATCAAAAATAGCAACCTGCGGCGGCAACCCGGTCTCCTGTCCGCCAAAGGATTCCCTGCCGGACGACTTCCCATAAAAAGTTTCCAAACCCTCGGCATGACGGTCGCCATGAACCTGCTGGCCGACCCCCCTGGCGGGCCGCGAGTGGGAGGCATGATCCATTGATGGATGCGAAGGCGCCCCGCCGCCGGCAGGGAGAGCGTCATCGCGAAAGTTTTCCGGGGATGT
The DNA here is from genome assembly GCA_004357435.1 of Nitrospina sp. Taxonomy (GTDB): domain Bacteria; phylum Nitrospinota; class Nitrospinia; order Nitrospinales; family Nitrospinaceae; genus SMVS01. The sequence goes on from SMVS01000007.1 coordinate 18,827, forward strand.
GTTTTTCTGTGCCAAAAAGGGCGACGACTTTTCGTTTTGGCGCAACGCATCCTGAACCGCCCGGCTCACAAACTGAAACACTTCCTGTTGAAACGCAAAACGGACTTCCGCTTTGGCCGGGTGAACATTGACGTCCAGCAAGTCCGGCGCCATGGAGATAAACAGGAAAAGCACCGGGTGCTGTCCTCTGGGCAAAAGATGACTGTAACCCTGCTGGGTCGAACTCAGCAATACCTTGTCGCGCACATAGCGGTCATTGACAAAACAATATTGGGTGTTGCGGTTGGAACGCGTGTATATGGGGCTGGAAATATAACCTTCCAGGCGGTAGGCTCCGTCTTGTTTTTCCACCCGCACCAACTCCCTGGTGATGTCCGGCCCAAACAGTTCCGCAATCCGGTACAGGACTTGGTCGGTAGGCAGAGTTTGAATGACCGTGCGCTTATTGTGCGTCAGGCTGAACTGGATATGGGGATGCACCAGCGCCTGTTGTTGTACCACGCGGGTGATGTGGGTGGCCTCCGTGCCGTCCCCCTTCAAAAATTTTTTACGCGCCGGGGTGTTGTAAAACAACTGGCTGACTTCCACCGTCGTGCCCTGGTGAAATGCGATCTCCCGCAATGACGGACGACCTCCGCCCGCGATCGTCACTTCCGTACCCACCGCCCCGGCATGGGAAGACGTGGACAACCGCACCTGGGCAATGGAGGCGATACTCGGCAGAGCTTCTCCCCGAAACCCCAGAGTTTGAATCGCCGTCAGATCCTCCAGTTTCGAGATTTTGCTGGTGGCATGCCGTTCAAACGCCAAGGCCGCGTCTTCCGGGCTCATCCCCTGCCCATTGTCGGCCATTTTGATCAACTTTTTGCCGCCCATCTCAACCTCAATAGAGATTTTGGTCGCGCCGGCGTCAATCGCATTTTCCAACAACTCCTTGACCACGGAGGCCGGCCGCTCCACCACTTCGCCGGCGGCGATCTGGTTGGCCAGGTCTGCGGGAAGAATGCGGATGCTCATGGCGTCTCTCATGGATAAGGATTTCTGAAATGGAGATAAACTTGAAGTGGATCGATCAATTCCGATTGAACGGGCAAAACGATTCTAAATGAATCGCCGTTAATTTCAAGATGATATAAGGGTGAGTTGCTCTGAATCCCGCTGGCAAATGAAAGATGAAAGTGACGCGATAAATAAGTATTCTAGTAGCATGATAAAGATTCCGCATCAATGGCTTAAAATTTTACCTCTGCTAGCTTTGGTGTTTCTTATAATTTCCCTGGCAGGAGACCGGAGGGCTGCCCGCGCGCCCTCCCCTGAATCGACACGCACCAATTCCCATTCGGGTCACAATCATAAAGCCGACGCCGTATCGACCCCGGCTGAAGGTTCTAAGGGAATGGACCACAGTGCCGAAGGCTCCCAGGGAATGGAACCCGACCCGGTGAAACAAAGGCGCATGGGCATTCACCATTTTAACGAAGGCAACCGATTTTTGGGGCAGGGGCAATACGATCAGGCGATCCACAATTATGAAATGGCCTTGAATCACGACCC
>SMVS01000076.1 GCA_004357435.1 Nitrospina sp.
ACGCCCCGGTGGGCAACGGCCTGCAGGTGGATTTTGGTAAATTCATGACTCATATCGGAGCGGAAGTGATCGAAGGCTACGACGGCTGGAACTCCAACTTCTCCCGAAGCTTTTTGTTCGGGTATGCCATTCCTTTCGCCCACACCGGTGTGCGGGCCTCCTATACAATTTCAGATCAACTGAGTGTCATGGGGGTCATCGCCAATGGTTGGGACAATGCCACCGACGACAACGATTCCAAATCGATTGGCTTCCAAATCGCCTATGCCCCCAGCGACAATTTATCCGTTCTCGTCAACTGGATGGGCGGCAACGAGGTCCCGGGAAGCAATAATGAATTCCGCAGTATTTGGGATTTCGTCTTCGATATGACCGTAACCGACGACCTGTCATTGCAAATGAACGTGGACTACGGAACGGAAGAAGAAACCGCTCCCGGCGGCGCCGATGCGGAATGGTTTGGCGTTGCCGTTATCGCCCGGTATGAAATCAACAAGTGGTTTACCATGAACACCCGGGTGGAATATTTTAAAGACCACAGCGATGTCCGTATCGACGCCGGCGTGTTCGGTCAAAACCTGTGGGAATTCACTCTGACGCCGGAGTTCAAGGTGCGCGACAACATGATCGTGCGGGTGGAGTATCGTCACGACGACTCCAACCGGCTGGTCTTCCGTGACGGCGCTGGAATGTCTGATTCGCAGAACACCATCGCCATCAATGCCCTAGTTTATTTTTAACACCCCTCTTGGGAAATAGAAAATTGGGTTCTGGGGATTCGTCCCCAGGACCCTTTTTTTTCGGCGAAGTGCTGGAGCCGGGCAACGCCCGGAGGAAAAAGGGTTAACCTTTGTCCCGCGCTCAACAAGGATTGCGCTGATACCAGAGTTGAACTTGTTGCCCCCGCGGCGAGCGGCCAGGTTGCACCTGGAGGCATAAGGTCAAACTTTATCTCGCACTCAACAATTACGGGTAACATATAAAGCGCCTGCCTCCTGCCTCCCCTGCAAGGGGTGGCACGCTGGCAAAATTCTTTATTCCTTCCTCCTGAACCGCTACAATACCGAAAAAACCATTTGTCGACAGGAACCTCTTGCCAGATCAAAACCAAATCATTTATCTCATGTTCCTGAATGGTGTTTTATTTTTGGGATTGAATTTCATCGCCTATTCCCTCACCCACCCCGGCGGCCGGGGTTCCAAGCGACTGGGTTACGTGCTTATTGTCGCGGCCCTGTTGGCCTGGGACGTCACCCAGGAATTCAAATCCCTCCTGGAAATGGGCTTCGATGCCTCAAAAATTCGCAATATTGTGGTGGGTGGATTTGTCATTCCAGTTTTCTTCACCTCCCTAGTCTATTACCGCATTCAAAAAAATCGAATGAAAAAAAACATTAAAAACCCCACGCAAAACAGCGGAGATTGAAATGACGGTCATTGACCTGAGAAGCGACACAGTGACGCAACCGACAGATGCCATGCGCCAGGCCATGGCCACGGCGGAGGTGGGCGACGACGTGCTGGATGAGGATCCCACCATCCATCGTCTCCAGGATATGGCGGCTGAAAAACTGGGCAAGGAAGCGGCGCTGTTCCTGCCCAGCGGCACCATGGGCAATCTGGTGAGCTTGTTGACCCATTGCCAGCGCGGCGACGAGGTCATCCTGGGCGAGCGCAGTCATATTTTCATCAATGAGGTCGGCGGCCTGTCTGCCGTCGGCGGAATCCATCCCCACACTGTTCCTAACGAGGCTGATGGTACCCTTGACCTCGAACGCTTGCAAAAAGCCATCCGCCACTCCGACCTCCACTACCCGCCGACCCGCCTGATTTGCCTGGAGAACACCCACAACTACTGCCACGGGTCGCCCCTGCCACTGCCTTATATGAAATCCGTGGCGGCGCTGGCGCGTGACCACGGTTTAAAATTGCATGTCGATGGGGCTCGCATCTTCAATGCCGCAGTGGCTTTAAAAGTCGACGTGAAGGACTTGGCGGCGGAGGCTGACTCGGTCATGTTCAGCCTGTCTAAGGGCCTCTCCGCCCCGGTAGGCTCTTTAATCTGCGGAACCGGGGAATGGGTCAGGAACGCTCGGAAATGGCGTAAAATGCTGGGTGGCGGCATGCGGCAGGCAGGCCATCTGGCGGCCGCCGGCATCACCGCTTTGGAGAATCAGGTCGAAAGGCTGGCAGACGACCACCAAAATGCCCACACCCTGGCGGTCGGCCTGGCTGGCATCACCGGGTTGGCGCTCGATCCCGCCCAGGTTAAAACCAATATCGTTTTTTTCCAAATGAAACACCCCAAAATTACCCCGGACCAGTTTCTGGAGCGTTTGCACCAACAGGGGGTGCAAGTGCTGTTGATCGAGCAGGGATTATTCCGCGCGGTCCTCAACCGCCATGTCTCGGCAGAAAATGTGGACGCCACCCTCAAAATCATTAAAGAAATTTTAAATTAAATGCAGTGGATTGTTTAATCTGTACTATTTGGATTTGACAGCCCGGCGGGTTGTCTTTAGAATAGTCAGATTACGAAAATTTGCCTGGAGATAGAATGGAAGAAACTCTTGAATTGGAAAAAAAAGCTATGGATGTCATCAAGAGCCGTTACCTTTTGTGCATTCTGGTAGCGCAGCGGATTCACCAGCTCGAAAAAGGTGCTGAGCCCTGTATTGAAATTGGTGAAAATGAATTCCCCACCCCAAAATTTTATTACGAGCTGGCTTTAACAGAAATCATCGAAGGCAACATGGACTTGGAACAAATCAACGTCTGATCCCACCCCTGCCCCGCCCGTAAAAAAACATAAAGAAAAAGATTCACCCATAAAAAAAAGGCCCGTCTTGCGACGGGCCTTTCTTGTTACCTGTAACGCGGCTTACTTCCAGGTTTTATCATCCACCATCTTCCGGGTGCGCTTGGTCATCCAAATCAACCACATTTGGAAACCGAAGAAGATTGAACCGACAATAGGCGGCATGTAAATCAGAGAAGCAGGCAGAGGCGGCTCTAAAATGGTGTAGACCCAAGTGGAGATCGCCATGTACTCGTCATGCTCCTTGTTGAAACCGGACCATTCCATGAAAGATACCGGAACGAAACCTTTCACCGGAATCTGCACATCGGTCTTGTCTGGATTCTCGGTGGTCAACGAACGTCTGAACATGATTTTAACCCGGCCTTGAACATACTTGCTGTTCACGATTTGAACGCCACCGGGTGTATCTTTTTCAAACACATCTTCAAAACCATTTCCGATCAGTTCCGTGATGCTGATGTCCAGATCGTAACCATCCGGATTGGGCGCATTGGTCGTGTCATAGTTTTTCGGCAAGAAACTCGCCTTCCAGATGTCCACTGGCTTCTTGGAATCGCCAAAAATGAAATACGGTTTTTCCGCGCCGAACAGTTCTTCCAGCTGACCCGGCCATTGGATGGCGACACCCTCCGGATACTCAGGATCGTTGGACAGAAAGCGGTTGTGGTATTCCACCAGGTAGTAAACGGCCTGCTCTTCCTCACTCCAGCGGGACATGACCCACAGGTTGTCAACTTTCGGTTTGAAGTTTCGTTCACCGCGGACGATCTGGCCGGCCAAAGCAATATAATGCCAGTACTGATCGCCACCGCCTTCAATATCCGTGTAACCACTGGGCCGCGATTTAGCGCGGGGATCGTCCTCAGGAGCCTGCCACATCGGGTCGTTCCAATCCGAGGTCACGGGACCCACTGTGTATTTGGATTTGATCAGAAAGTCATTGATCGGTTTGTTGGCCAACCGGTCAATCTTTTTCCTGGGACACAGCGAGTTGACGAAAGCCGCCAGTTTCCAGCGATCCTCAACCGTGATTTTCTCTCTGAAGTTAGGCATTGGCGTGCCGTTCAAACCGGTGGAAATTGCACGAACGATATTGAAGGGATCGTAATGATTCCTGCGGCTTCCCCGAAAGTTCCAGCACTGTTGCCAGTCGGCCGCCATGATCTCGAATCCCCAGTCGTCCTTCATGGTGGGGTTACCGTCACCACGGCCTTCACCGCCATGACACTCGAAACATTTGTTCTTGATCATTATCTCTTTACCCGCCGCGATGTCTTCCTCCGGCACGCCAAGGTGATAAGGCTCGGAGGTTCCCCACGGGTTCTTGCCAAAATCCATAACGGCCAATTCTTCATCCTCATCCGAAAAATCACGATCCTGCACCAGGGTTTTAACGAATTGGACCACCGATTTAATTTCCTCCTTACTCAGGAACTCCCCCCAAGCGGGCATGGCCGATCCCGGCAAACCATTCTTGACGGTATCGATGAGATTCTCATCAAGCGGCAGTTCACCCGAATCCGTGACACGGATCTTGAATGTACCCTGAGTGAAGTTACGAGGGCGCGTGAACAAACGGTCCGCGGAAGGCCCGTCACCAGCGCCCTCCACTCCATGGCACCAGACACAGCGTTTGAAATAAACCTTTTTACCCAGTTCCAGCTTATCCTGCTGGACTGGATCGGGCATTCGCATTTGAGCCCAAAGAGTCGAAGGCAGACTGAGCGCAAGAGCCACCACACACAGCACCAGCCATTGCCTCGCCATTCTGTTGTTTCTGGTTATCATAACTCCCTCATAGCATTGAACAATATATTTATAAAAGGGTTGATTTGCCATATTAGTCCCAGTCCTTTACTCAACCGAGGACGACTCATCATCAAAGGTTCTGGGATGCCACCCGGTGTACCAGTATTCGAACAGGATGACTTTCCAAATTTCATCTGTCTTCAGATGTTCCTCCCAGGGAGGCATCGCCGAGGACCAGGGGGTCGATTCGTTGGGCAGCCCAGGGCCGCCCTTGGCAACGCGCCAGAACAGAAAGGATTCTCTGAGCATGGCAATCGTACCCGGATCAATGAAGTTTGCCGGGGTTGGGTTGAACACATGGGAGAACATTCCCAGACCGTTCAGCTGATCGCCATGACAGAAGTGACAGTTTTCGAAGAAAATAGTTCCACCCTCTGTCACGTATTTCATGTACTCCTGTTTGTCGGCATCCAGAAACGGGAAGCTGTCTTTGTAATCATCCTGCTCACCCTTCCTGAATGGATTCTGCAGACCCTCCAGAGCATACGTTTTGCCATGAACCTTGGTGGTGGCCGGCGGCGCTGGATGCACTGTCCGCAACTCAACCGGTTCGGCAAAGCTCGGATAAATGCTCTCATAGGTCGCCCAACCCACCAGTAAAGGCAACGCGGCAAAAATAATGTAGCGGGCAATTTTATACTCACCCGTCACCACATTGACGATGGGACGACGAAACTCCTGAAAGGTCTCCTTATCCTGAGAAACGTACAGGAAGGTTCCAATGCTCCACAGCATCATGTAGGTGATCAGCAGGGTCCAGGGAATTGGGGGAAACAAGATCGCCGTGTAAAAATACAGACCCAGCAACCACACCGCCAAAGAGTTTAGAGAGATCGGTGGCTTGAGTTTAAGAATCAGATTGAACGCAATAAAATAGAACACCAGCATAAGAAAATACACATACCGGTTGAATACCCAGGAAAATTCCCTGGGGGTGAACATCGGGAACAAACCGTAGTGAAACACGGCCCATCCACCGACATACAAAATAACACCTATGATAACTTTGTTCATTCTATCCTCCAGGACCTAACCGTCATTCGGCTTCAGTGTTACTGATGAAATCCACCAATTTTTCCAAGGCATTGACGGATAATTTACTCGCAAAATCAGGCGGCATGAGACCATCTGGAAAAGGCTCCCCGGCGGCTTCGTTGAAAACCACGTACGCGCTCGGATTGAGAATGGACTCTTGCACATACGCTCTTACCGTTTTAGCTGTCCCCTTGTAGTTCGGGTCTTTTATCCGGCTGAGTGCATTCGTTTTCTCATGCAGTATGGGTCCCAACGCGCCCATCGCGCCAGGGATTCCCGGAATGGTGTGACACAGCGGACATCCCAGGGTATTGATCATATCCTCCATGGATTCCGCCCCCGTAACAAACACCGGCCGATCCTCATCATCGCCTGTGTCTTCCGGAGCTGCGTCATCGGCTGACGGCAGGAGAATCGTCACTTTGGCGAATTCGCCCGGCGTGTCCTTAGCCTGCAACCAGGCCAGCACCGCATTGGCTTCCACCGGACTCAAGCTGATCGGAGGCTTAACGATAACCGGCATCGGACTGACCCTGTCACCCGACCCCGGAGGGCCATAGCCCTTGACCACATAACAGGAAGGACACATGATCGACTCCCGCAGGTAGTCCTCACCATTGAATTCATCACTGCCCTCACGGCGATACTCCTCGGGGACCTCCATGGGCTTACCTTTCACGATTCCCGTAGCTGGGTCCGCCTCGCCAATCTTGATCGGATCATTCAAATACCGGTCTTCCTTGACGCGGGTGTGACTGCGCTCCTCAACCCCGAACAGGTTCGGACAGCGGCCGATGTTGTCGCCCGGATCGAAGGTGTGACATAAGGGACATTGCCCCTTACCAATGGCTTTTTGACCGGCCACTTGTTTCGCGCCAAAAACGATGACCCGGCCCATCTCCGTATAATCCTCCATGCTGATGTCGCCGGAAATGGTGGCACCACCTTTGGGCGGAGGATCGCTTCTTTGCTGGGGCAACCAGTTGGTATAACCCGCCAGCAAAATGGAAATGGTGGTGTAGAAAAAAGCCGCACGCACGATAGGAGGAGACTGGTTCTGAACGCCAGCACTCTTAAAAAATATCCCCCAAACCAAGAGCAGTATAATCACCGCTGGAATCTGCTTGC
>SMVS01000008.1 GCA_004357435.1 Nitrospina sp.
CAAGACCCGTTTGGCTCCCTGTCCCCACGTATGCGAATCCGCGATATCGTCGGCGAGGGGCTGGAAGTCCACTTTCCACATTTGGATGAAAAAGAAGTCGATGCGAAAGTGGCCAGTGTGTTGATGGAGGTGGGTTTGGATAAGTCGGTGGCGGAACGTTACCCGCATGAGTTTTCCGGCGGCCAGCGGCAACGCATCAGCATTGCCCGCAGTCTGATTCTGGAACCGGAGTTTCTGGTGCTGGATGAGCCGACCAGCGCGCTCGATGTTTCCGTCCAGGCCCAGGTCTTGAATCTATTAAGGGAACTTCAGAGCAAAAGGAGTCTAACTTATCTATTTATAACGCATAATTTGAGCGTCGTGCAGTATTTTTCGGATGTCGTGGCGATCATGTACCTGGGCCGGATCGTAGAATACGCCCCGGCCAGTGAACTGTTCAACAATCCCCGCCACCCTTACACCCGCACCCTGTTGGAAGCGGTGCCTTCACTCGGCCCGCGCAAACCGTTTGAACCGATAACCGGGGACGTGCCCTCCCCGCTGAATCCACCTGCCGGTTGTCACTTCCATCCCCGCTGTCCACTCTTGCGGGACGAGCCGGAGAACTCGCCTCTGCGTCAAAAATGCCAGTCCCAATATCCTGAGAAAACGCGCCGGGGCGAATCCTTTGTAGCCTGCCACGCGGCGGAATAAGCGGTGAAAGTATTTTCGGATAAAAATATTTAATGGGAATTTTTTGCGGAAACCAGATAAAACATGATTCCCAAAACAGCGACGAGTGCCAGGCCGGTGAGCAATAACGTGGTCAATTGCATAATTTTTCCTGAAAGTTTGGTTGTATTTAATACCGGTAATATAACATTGAAGAGGCGGCAACACCCTAAAATTCATCGAATTTTTCCCGAAAATTTTCCAAAACACTACAATAAAATAAGAGGTATTTAATTCAAAACAGAAGGCGGAATCGTCTGTTTCGGACTGTTCAGGGGAGTCACCATGCGGATTTTATATCCATTCGCCCAAAGATTTATCGCCGGGGAAGACCGGAAGACGGCCTTGAAAAACATCCAATCCATCTATAAGTCGGGTTATCTATCCACGGTGGACGTGCTGGGGGAAAATGTTTTCACCGAGGCCCAGGCCAGCGATGCCCGAGATGAGTATCTGAACCTGCTGAAAGATAGCGAAACCCTGCATTTCCCACTGGATTTATCGGTCAAGCTGACCTCGCTTGGGTTGAATATCAATTATGAGATCTGTAAAAAGAATGTCGAGGACATCCTCAACGCCGCCGGCCAGCACACGGTGCGGTTTGACATGGAGGGATCGGATTGTACCGAGCGCACGGTCAACCTGTGCCTCGAGTTGCATGAGCCACATAACAATCTGGGCCTGGTCCTGCAATCTTATTTACGCCGCACCGAGGCGGACGTCGACCGGGTGATCCAAAACCAAATTTCCACCCGGTTGTGCAAGGGCGCTTACCAGGAACCTGCGGACATCGCTTTTCAATCCATGACGGAGGTGCGGGAGAATTTCCTCAAGCAGGCGCGCCGGTTACTGAAAGAGGGCTACCTGCCCGCCATCGCCACCCACGACGAGGTTTTGATCCAAACGCTTCTTGAATTCATCAAGCAGGAAAGCATTCCGCCACAGTCTTTTTATTTCGAATTGTTGTACGGGGTGCGCCGCGACCTGCAAAAAATTTTGCTCGACAAGGGCTATCGGGTCCGCATTTATGTCCCCTACGGCAAAGCCTGGCTTCCCTACACCTTGCGGCGTCTGGCCGAAAGAAAAGAAAATATTCTGTTTGTCGTGAAAAACTTAATCCGGGAAACCTTCGGGATGAGCAAAATTCACTGATTCTACGACCGGCTTTTCATATTCCCACAGCCTGGGCCTGTTGGTCGGCGAGGTAGGAACTTCTGACCAGGGGACCGGACTCCACGTGCGCGAGCCCCAGCGATTCTCCAATCTCCTTGAGTTCGGCAAATACATCGGGGTGGACGTACTCAACCACTTCCAAGTGTTGCATGGAGGGGCGCAGGTATTGGCCCAGTGTCAGGATTTTACAACCGACCGCCACCAGATCCCGCATCGCCTGCACCACCTCTTCTTTTTTCTCACCATGCCCCAGCATCAAACCGCTTTTGGTGACGAGACCGAAGCGGTTGGCGGCAATCGATAATGCCGTCAGTGACCACTGATAGCGGCACTGCGGTCTAACTTTGTGTTGCAGGGATTCTACCGTTTCAAGGTTATGAGACAGGACATCGGGAGCCGCCTCGCAAACTTTTTCGATGAGAGGCGCCTTCCCTTCAAAATCGGGAATCAAGGCTTCCAGTTTTAAGTGTGGAGATTTTTGGCGCACCTGCATTAGAGTCGCGGCCCACTGCTCGGCCCCGCCATCGGCCAGGTCATCACGGTCCACCGATGTGATCACCACATACCGCAAATCGAGTTTGGCAAGCATGTCCGCCACCCGTGCCGGTTCTTCCGCATTGAGGGGTTCCAACTGGCCGGAGGGCACATCGCAAAAGCGGCAGGCCCGGGAACAGTGGTCGCCAAGAATCATGATCGTGAGGGTTCCGGAATCCCAGCACTTGCCAATATTGGGACAGGTCGCCGACTCGCAAACGGTATGGAGTCCATGCTCCTGCACCAAAGACCGTAAATGGAAAAAACCATCGCCTTTCGGCAAAGGCACTTTCAGCCACTCGGGGAGACGTTGCACCGGGCGTCGCTGGGAAGGCTTGTATCGCAAATTATTTTCCTGATTCCAGAGGGATTAAAATTGTATAATCAATGAGTTAATGAGTGATGGATTCGGAATCTCCAGCCACCCACCGGGCTTGAATGCCCCACAAGATATAGATTTTATCAGCTTTAATGAAAATCATCCACAAATACATCTTCACTGAAATAACCAAGATTTTTTTGATCAGCACCCTGTTCCTCACCATGATGCTCTTCCTGGATAAGGTGCTTTTCCTGACGGAACTGATCATCAGCCGCGGCGTAACTTTTATTGAAGTGTTAAAAATGATGCTATTCATTTCACCGGCTTTCCTGGCGATAACCATTCCCATCAGTGTGCTGTTGGGGGCCGTGGTGACATTCAATCAGTTGTCCGTCGATAATGAGTTGGTGGTGATGAAGTCCTGTGGCTGGAGTTTTATGAATCTGATGCGGCCCGTATTACTTTTTTCATTTGTTGCCTATTTGATAACCAATTCCATCATTTTTTACCTGATACCCCTGGGCAACGAATCCTTTAAAAAAATGATTTTTGAAATCATCCAAACGCGGGCAAATATCGATATCAAGCCTCATGTATTCAACCGGGAATTTAAAGACATGGTCCTTTACGTGAATGATAAAAAGGACAACGCTCATTTTAGTGGAATTTTTATTGCGGACACTTCATCTTCCGGATCGTCCAAGATAATTCTTTCCGAAGAAGGCGTGATCGTTTCTGATCCTGCGGCTCTAAAAATTCAGCTCCAGTTAAAATCCGGGACAATTCATGACAAATCCAAAGAAGGCACGCACTATCAATTGATTAAATTCGACAGATACGATTTAACGCTCGACCTGCCGAGCTCCAGCCAACTTGAGAAAAAAGGGATTCTAAAGACACGCGAACTCTCGCTCGGGGCATTACTAAAAAAAATCAGAGACCTGAAAGCGTCAGGAGCCACCGCTTACTATGAAGAAGTGGAGCTGAGCAAGAAATTCTCTCTGCCTTTCACCTGCCTGCTTTTTGGATTGATCGGAGCGCCTTTAGGAATCAGATCCAGCAGATCTGGAAAATCCGGTGGATTTTTGATGGCCATTCTGGTCATCATGCTTTACTACATCGGCATGGTCACTGCGCAGAATTTTGGCAAGTCCGGCGAAATCAATCCATTGCTATCGGTTTGGATTCCGAATTTTATTTTAATGATATTGGCAATTTATTTGTCTTATAAAACACAGAAAGAAACCCCCTTTTCAATTCTGGACCGTTTCATCCGCCTCATAATTTCCGTAAAAAACCTGTTGACTCGTGGGATTTTAAAAAAAATTTAAAGAAGCACGGTAAATATTAAGTGCTAAAATAAAACTGTTGGCAAGTGGGGAGTTCTCTTTGGCAAACACAGATTTGTTTGCATGGGAGAATTATCATATTTGATTTCATTTTTATTAATCCGTCTCCACCTGGGAATCATAAATGGCTACCGCAAGAGATATCATGACCCAAGACGTGTTGACCGTAACGCGGGACATGACGATCAAGGATCTTTCCAAAATGTTTATAGACAACCGGGTCAACGGTTTTCCTGTGGTCGATGAGGAGGGCACTGTGGTCGGCATTGTGACGGAAAAAAATCTCATCGAGCAAAACAAAAACCTCCATATGCCGACGGTGATTGCCTTATTCGACGCTGTTTTTTACCTGGAAAGCACTAAAAATTATCAAGAGGAAGTGAAAAGGTTCACCGGTACGACCGTGGAAGATATTTACCATGCGAATGTGGTCACTGTCTCTCCGGATGCGGAAGTCAATGAAGTCGTCTCCTTGATGGCCAACAAAGGGCTTCATTCCCTACCGGTGGTGGCAAATAAAAAGCTAATCGGGATCATTGGCAAAATCGACATCATCAAGGCTTTGGCACAGTAATCGCTACACTGCAAAGATTTTTCTATTATTTCATCCCGAAACCAGATATAAATAAATCAGTCCACCGCGATACGGATTCGTTATGACCTGCTTCAAGGAGGTGGCGAAATGTTTTTCCTGAGATGGCCAAGCCTTTTTATCGTCGTTCTTCTATGTTTTAGTCTCATCCCTCCCACGGCAACTCACAGCGCAGACCACAGTCCTCAAAAAGGAATTTCCGCCCACAGCGCGGCAGATTATATTCATGCGGTCATTGAGGCGGATCGCACCATCTATTCTCAATACATTGTTGAACGCCTGGGAGAGACGGTCGCGTTGCAAGCCTCCGAAAACTGGAAGGCGGAAAATAAATTATTACTGCCCGCGCAATTCTTATTGATATCTTCCCAAATCGTCAACGCGCGGAACTCCGGCCTGAGCTATCGGTTGATGAGCCTGTGGCCGATCAACCCAGCCAACTCCCCAAAATCAGCACTGGAGAAAAAAGGGCTTGACGGAGTGCTCAAAAATCCCAAGGAGCCCTTCACCTGGACCGTAAAAACCAACGGCAAATCGCAATTCAACGCCATTTACCCGGATATGGCGGTCTCCAAAAGTTGTGTGAACTGTCACAACACACATCCCAAGAGCCCCAAAAAGGATTTCAAACGGGGTGATGTGATGGGAGGCATTCAAATATCCTTCCCCCTCTCTACCACTTTAAAAAATTCAGGGGAAGATGCCACAGTGGCTCCGGAGGTGGTGGCCGACTATATTCATTCCATCCTGGAGGCTGATCGCACGGTTTACGCCAAGTACATCGTCAATCGCCTGCAAAAAAATAATATTATTTATCCCTCGGAAAACTGGTGGGAAGAGAACACGCTCCTTTTGCCAGCCCAATTTCTACTGAATGCTTCCGACCTGATTAAAAACATGCGGTTGGGTCTGGACTATCGGCTGATCAGCTTGTGGCCCATCAATCCTCGTAACGGCGCGGCCAATGAGTTTGAGCGGGCGGGGTTGGAATCGGTTGCCTCCCAACCTTTGCGGCCTTATATCGGGAAAACCAAAGTAGGCAATAAAAGTTATTTTCAGGCCGTTTATCCGGACATTGCAGTCACCCCGGCCTGCGTCAGCTGTCACAACGCACACCCCAAAAGCCCAAAAAATGATTTCAAATTGTTCGATGTGATTGGCGGGATCGTGGTGAGCGTCCCAATAAATTAGGACTGATGGGAATTTTTATATTCCAGTGCGTGGGCAATAAAGGCTTTAAACAGGGGATGAGGTTCGCGGGGCGATGAGTTGAATTCCGGATGGAACTGCCCGGCCAGAAACCAGGGGTGGTCCGCCAACTCAATGATTTCCACCAGGTTGCCATTGGGCGAGATGCCGCTGAATCGCATCCCGGCTTCTTCCAATTGGAACCGGTATTTGTTGTTGAATTCATACCGATGGCGATGGCGTTCTTTGATCTCGCGAATTCCATAAGCTTGGAAGGCGAAGGAGTTTTTTCTCAGCTGGCAGGGATATTCGCCCAATCGCATGGTGCCTCCTTTATTCCCATTTTGATTCTGATCCGGCATCAAATCAATAATGGGGTCCGATGATTCCGGATCAAACTCGGCGCTATGCGCCCCTTTGATTTGGCCTTCGCTTCGGGCAAATTCAACAACCGCCGAATGCATTCCCAGACAAATCCCGAAATAAGGAACTTTATTTATTCGGGCGAATTTGGCCGCCTGAACTTTACCTTCAAACCCGCGGTCCCCAAATCCACCTGGCACCAGGATGCCATCGCATCCGTTAAGGACGTCCTTGCCTTCGTCCGTCTCCAGAGTTTCCGCTGGAATCCAGTTCATAGTCACTTTGGCATGATTGCTGATCCCGCCGTGCACCAAGGCTTCGCCGATGCTCTTGTACGATTCCTTGAGGGCTGTGTACTTCCCGACAATAGCAATTTTAACCTCATCCTGGGGCTTTTCAATATTCTGAACGATCAACTCCCATTGCTTCAGATCGGGTTCTTTTGCAGGCAGGCCCAGCTTTTCCAAAATGATACGACTCAATCCTTCTTCATAAAGGTTGAGCGGCACCTGGTAAATGGATTTTGCATCCATGGCCGTGATCACCGATTCCACATCCACATTGCAAAACAGGGCGATCTTTTTCTTGAGCTCTAGTGAGACCTTTCTTTCTGTGCGGCAGATAAGAATGTCTGGTTGAATACCAATCTCCCGCAATTTCTGGACACTGTGTTGCGTCGGTTTTGTTTTCAACTCATCGGCTGTTTTAATATATGGGATCAAAGTGAGATGCGCATAAAGCAAATTCCGGGGATTGGTATCGAAGCGAAATTGACGGATGGCTTCTAAAAAAGGCAGGCTCTCGATGTCGCCCACCGTGCCACCCACCTCGCAAATCACCACATCGACTCCCTTGCTCACCGCCCAGATGTGACTTTTAATTTCATCCGTGATATGGGGAATGACTTGCACCGTGGCCCCCAGATATTCTCCCCGGCGCTCTTTGGCAATGACATCGTGGTAAATCCGCCCCGCAGTGACATTATTCAGTTTTCCCATCCGGGCATGCGTGAAGCGCTCATAATGGCCCAGGTCCAGATCCGTCTCCGCCCCATCATGGGTGACATAAACCTCGCCATGTTGAAACGGGTTCATCGTGCCAGGATCTACATTGATATAGGGATCGAGTTTGAGGATAGTGATTTTCAAGCCACAGCTTTCCAGCAGAGTCCCGATCGATGCGGACGCAATGCCCTTCCCGAGGGAAGACAGCACTCCACCCGTTACAAATATGTATTTGACCTTTTTGTTTATGGATTTTTTTTTCAAGACACACCTTGGCGATTATGGAGAGACTCACTACCTCGAAGTCAAAATTCTCTCAATTTTAACCAGATCCTCTTTGCTGTCAACTCCTATCGAATCATGTTCGGACTGAACCACTTGGATTGAAAATCCATTTTCCAAAATTCGAAGTTGCTCTAACTTCTCCTTCAGCTCCAATGGAGTTGGACTCATGCGCGTGAATTCCAAAAGAAAGGACCGTCGATAAGCATACAGGCCAAGGTGTTTGAACACCCCGGCGTGGCCAGGGAAACCACCCGCAGTCGGTTGCGCGCTGAAAGACTGGGCATCCCGATCATGGGGAATGGGAGACCTCGAAAAGTAAAGCGCCCGGCCTCTCTTATCAACCACCACCTTCACCACATTGGGATCGGCAAGCTCCACCCGTGAAGTGATCGGAACCATCAGGGTCGATACTGGAACATCCGGATGATCGACCAGGGCCTGTACCACCTGATCAATATTGACCGGCGGCATAAGAGGCTCATCACCCTGCACATTCACTACAATATCACAATTGAGGTCTGATGCCACCTCAGCAATGCGATCGGACCCGGAAACGTGTTCTGGCGAAGTCATCACCACCTTGCCACCAACACCTTCGACCGCATCAAAAATTCTCTGGTCATCGGTCGCCACAATCACATCGGATGCCTGCTTAGCCTGCCGGGCTTGTTCAATCACCCAGACGATCATGGGTTTTTCACAAATTTCAGCCAAAGGTTTGCCGGGAAACCGCACAGAACCCCACCGGGCAGGAATGACGACGACGACATTAGGCTTGGCAGTCATGCTGAATAATAAACAGGTTTTAGATAGGCTGGGGATTTCAGTTTACATTCCAAATTTATTACAGGAACCCCGGAGACATGGCTAAAAATTGGTATGGAGAGGAGAAGCATCCTGTCCATAAACAATTACATCTGGATTGGAATTATAAACGATTTTACGGGAATAGGGAACGACTCGCGCGATAAGAAAATGAGCGGGCGGGAAAATATTTTAGTTAAATCAAACGGGAAGCCGGGAGAAACAACGAGCCCACTGAAAAGCTATTTGATTTCCATCAATTGCCGCTCGATTTTTTTCCGAATATCTGAGGGCGGGTTGGTCCTCAATGCAACGTCCAATATGTCCAGCGCTTTTCCCGTATCCCCCTTTTTTTGATAGGAGACGCCCATCAAAAATCTGGAGTCGTGTACCTTGTTGCCGTCCGGGTACTGGTCCATAACACCTTGAAATTGCGCAATAGCATCGTCATACAACCCGAGCTTCAGGTAATTACTGCCAATCCAAAACAAAATATTATCCTTCAAGTCCTCCGGCGGATTTTTCAAGGACAATTCCTGAAACATCAGGAGCGATTCCTCAAAATTTCCAGACCGATACCGGGCCAAAGCCTGATTGTACTCGCCCGGTGTTTTGGAAGCGCCTTTGCCCACTCGGCGCGATTTCCTGGGGGTGGGTCGGACCTCCCGTGACGTGGGTCTGGCTTGTTTCAATCGGCTGATTTCGTCGGCCAAGCGGTTGACTTCTTCCCTCAAACTGGCAACTTCCGGCTCAAGACTCTGCGATTGCTCCGAATGGGTGGCCAGGGAATTTTGCAGGCTGTCCTGGGTAGCGATCAAACGAGGTTCCATGGTCTGAATAATTTCCTGTAATTCCCGGACCCTGCTGATGAGAACTTCCTGCTGTCCCTGAAGGATTTCAACATCCGCTTTCAACTCATCCTGGTCTGTTTTTTGATCCACACTGACGAAACCGCTGGCATCGGTAGGATCACCATCAAAAAAATTACTCCCCGGACTCTTCGCTACCGACAAATCAGTGTCGTCAGCAAAAAAATCGTCTTCCGCGGTGGACCGGGAATCGGCATCGGCAAAATCCTTATCCAGATCAGCGCCGAACTCCTCCTCAAAAGCCAAGTCGTCATCATCGCCTTTATCGCCCCAAGGCAGGATACTGCACCCCCCAAGTGACAGACTGAATGCCAACAGGAAAACGGAAGCCCATGAGACGTATTTTTTAAGGAAAGACATGGCCTGCTCCAAAGTGACCGGAGGTCAATGTTCAGGTATAATTTTGAGGTCAATCATACCATAAAACATATAAAATGTTAAAATTTAAACAAATTTAAACAAATTTAATAAATTTATGTAAATACAGGGTGATTTCAGGAAACAACCGCCACCTTTTGGCGAATGTCCCCAACCAGACGCTTCAAACAATCCACCACCCGGTGGATCTCCTGCTCCGTATTGTTCCGGCCCAAACTTATCCGAATGATCTGGTTGATTTTATCCGCCGCCACCTGCATGGCCCGCAAACCATCTGAAGGGGAGATGGACCCGGAACTGCAGGCCGTCCCGGTGGAAACACAGATGCCTTCCAGATCCAGCCGGATCATCAGAGTCTGGCCTTCCACCCCCTCAAACCCCAGGCTAACGGTATTGGGTAGACACTCATCGGGATGGCCAAAAAATTCCACGCCCGCCAGGTTATCCTGAATTCCAGCGATCAATTGCTTGCGCAATGCCTTCAAATGCGACGAATCATCGTCCAACCCAACCCGTGCGATATCGGCCGCCACGCCGAACCCAACGATAGCGGGGACATTTTCCGTACCGCCACGCCGCTTCTTCTCCTGCCCGCCCCCCGCCACCAGCGGCACCAGAGCCGGGCATCCTTTCTTTATGTAAAGCGCGCCCACGCCCTTGGGACCATACATTTTGTGCGAGGATAACGAAAGCATATCCACTGGCAGGTCAGCGACCTGCACCGGTATCTTGGCAACGCTTTGAACCGCGTCGGTGTGGAACAACACTCCGCGCTCACGGGCCAATTCCCCGATTGCCTGGATGGGTTGAAGCGTGCCGACTTCGCTGTTGGCGTGCTGAATGGTGATCAAAATTGTTTTTTCCGTGATGACTTCCTGGAGATGCGCCAGATCAATTTTGCCATAACGGTCCACCGAAACGGTATCGATCTCAAACCCCTGCCTGGCCAATTCCGCACAGGCGTTCAAGATAGCCGGATGCTCGGTTTTGCAGGTCAGGATATGGTTGCCTTTACCGCGAAGCGCCTGCGCGACACCGTAAACGGCCATGTTGTCCGACTCGGTACCGCCGCTGGTGAACACAATTTCTCCAGGGTGCGCCTGGAGAAGGGCCGCCACCTGCTCGCGGGCTTCATCCATTTTCACACGGGCTTCCCGCCCCTTCGAATGACTGCTCGAAGGGTTCCCAAATGAATCTCCGTAAAAAGGAAGCATCGCCTCCAAAACCTTGGGATGAACCGGAGTGGTGGCGTTATGATCCAAATAAATTGAATTCATGGAACCCGTTGAATGGGTGATATAAAGTTTTTAAATCAGGATCGACTGGAAGTGTCACCTGGACTGTTTTTCAAATGAATGAAGGAAGGAAGGCGATGGAATGGAGCCTTTCTCAAGTTTCGTTGGAAGCTTTTTTTAGAGCCACCTTTTTATTCAGAGGAACTGGCTGAGGAGGAACAGGAGTTTCTTTTTCCAAGGTTTTAATGCCGATGGCTTCCTTCAAGTTTCGAATGTCGCGTTCCATTTGAGGCAACCGGTCCAAAACGCATTCGATGGCTTGAGCCATCGGATCTTCCAGAAATACCTCTTCACTGTCCTCAAAATCAGCGGAAATCCCTGAAAACACCACCCGGCCGGGAACACCGATCACGGTAGAATATTCCGGAACGGATTGCACCACCACCGATCCTGAACCTATTTTGGAATTGTTGCCGACCTTGACCGGCCCCAACACTTGCGCTCCAGCGCCAATCACCACATTGTTGCCAATAGTGGGGTGGCGCTTGCCCTTTTTCATGCTGAGGCCACCCAGCGTGGTGCCGTGATACATGAACACATTGTCACCAATTTCAGAGGTTTCCCCAATGACCACACCCATTCCGTGATCGATAAAAAACTTCCGCCCTATTTTAGCGGCAGGGTGAATCTCAATGCCGGTCAGCCATCGCGCTATGTAGGAGAACGCGCGGGCAACCAATTTTATGCGGTGGTTCCACAGCCAATGATTGACCCGGTAAACCAGCAAAGCATGGACGCCGGGATAACACAGCAACACCTCCAGCGGATGCCGGGCCGCCGGATCTTTCACCATGGCTTCCATAACGTCTTCTTTAAATTGTTCTAGTATAGACATAAAGCCCTCTAATTAACCGGAACTCCTTGTAGAATTGCATTATATCTTGTTTCGCCGGGCAAAAGGAACAAAAAAACCCCGACCGGAATATCCCCATGTTCCATCGAGGTTTGGATTGGCTCACTCGATCACCCTGGCCGGGTTCAAGAGGTTGTCAAAATCGGTTAATTTATAACATTATGACCCCGATTCCGCATACAATTCCTATAAGCCCCAACGTAGCGTTGTTCGGCATTCATCTCGCCCTGCACGCCACCGCCAACAGCCCCTGCAGTAGCTCCAAGCACCATCCCGGTACCGGTATGCCCCGTCACGGCACCAAAAAATCCCCCCACTACCGCCCCCAATGCGCCTCCCATTAGGATCCCGTGAGCGGTTTCATCGGAATGGTATCTGTAGGCCTCGCGAGCCAAATACCGGCATTCGTACAGGTCCTGATCAATACGGTCAGCACGTTCATCGCCATAGGGGTCCAATGTGGGTGTGTAGTGACTATAACTGGCACAGCCGGAGACCAGCACCATGACCATCAATCCCCACAAACAATTTTTGATCCACATCATTTTTGAATGCTCTAAAAAGCTCAGGAAATATCCATTTCGGATTCGGTATCCTGAAAAATTTTCATGGCTTCCTGCTGGCTTGCGCGGTCCGAGGTCAGATAAATTCTTATCGTCTGATAAGGATCGATTTGCTGAACTCGAACAAGATTCATGCGCATCAACTCAAGGAGAGCCAAAAACGTGGCAATCACTTCTGGTTGCGTGTGGCTATCCTCGAACAAGGCCTCAAAAGTCATGCTGTCCCGCTCGTTCAACACATTGAGCACTCGCTCGATTCTTTCTGAGACGGAAAGAGTGGTGATCTTTATTTCGTAATCCTTACGAAACGATTTTTGTTCCAGCACTTTCTTAAAAGCGCTGAACAAATCAAAAACCGAAGTGTCCACCAAGTCTTCTTCCTGATCATCCTCCAGGAACATCTCCTGACCCCGGGAAAAAATCTGTTGCCGGTCAATCTCCCGTTCCCGCAATTTGGACGCGACACTTTTGTATCGCTGATATTCCAAAAGCCTGCGAGTCAATTCGGCTCTGGGGTCTTCCCCTTCTTCCCCACCCTCCTCGCCCGGTGGCGCCGGCAAGAGTTCCTTGGATTTAATCCGGGCCAGTTCCGCCGCCATGACCAGGTAATCGCCAGCCAACTCCAGGTTCATGTCCTCCATCATTTCGATGTATTCCAGATACTGGCGCGTCACGTCCACCAGAGGAATGTCGTAGATATCTATTTTCTGCTCTTTGATCAAATGCAGAAGAAGATCCAGAGGGCCTTCAAAAATATCGAGTTTGAGTTGATAGGTCATGAGAA